>NZ_JBHXTQ010000001.1:258970-539575 GCF_042677305.1 Kitasatospora sp. NPDC127121
CCCTCTTTTCTTTTTTTTTGTTGCGCTGTGTTTTTTTTTTTTTCTATCTCGGCCCGCGCCGGGGGGGGGGGGGGGGGGGGGGGGGGGGCGGGGGGGGGCGGGGGGGGGGGCCGGGGCCCCCGCGCCGGGTTCAGTTGGCCAGGCTGAAGTCGCCGCCGAGGGGTGCGGCGATCTTGTCGACGCCGGTCAACGCGGTGAGCGAGGTGACGGGGGTGCTGCTGTCCGTGGTGGTGCCGTTGCCGAGTTGGCCGGAGCCGTTGTTGCCCCAGGCGCGGACGGTGTTGTCGCCGAGCAGGGCGATGGTGTGTTCGCGGCCGCCGGCGATCAGCTGGATGCCGGTGAGGCCGGGGACCGGGACGGGGGTGCTCCGGTAGTCGGTGGTGCCGTCGCCGATCTGGCCGGAGGTGTTCCGGCCCCAGGCCTTGAGCTTGTTGTCGCTGTCGGTGACGGCCAGGCTGTGGTGGGCTCCGGCCGCGATCCCGGAGACCCCACCGAACCAGCTGCCCTGGGTGTCGACCGGGGTGAAGCGGCTGATGGTGGTGTTGTCGCCGAGCTGGCCGGTGGCGTTGTAGCCCCACGCCTTCACCGCGGTGCCACTGGTGGGCTTGGTGGAGCCGCTCGGCGGGCCGATCAGGGCCAGGTTGTGGTCGGCGCCGGCGGCGATCCGGGTCACACCGGTCAGGTTGTTCACCAAGGACGGCACGTTGCGGCTCGCCGAAGTTCCGTCGCCGAGCTGGCCGTTGATGTTGTGGCCCCAGGCCCACACGGTGCCGTCCGCGCGCAGCGCCAGGCTGTGGTTGAGTCCGGCGGCGATCGCGATCACCTTGTCGAGTCCCTCGACCCGGACCGGGACGCTGCTGTCGGCGTTGGTGCCGTTGCCGAGCTGGCCGTGATTGTTGCGCCCCCAGGCGACCACGCTCTGGTCGGCGAGCAGGGCCAGGCTGTGCACTCCGCCCGCGGCGACGTCGGTGACATCGGAAAGGTTGACGACCTGGCCGGGCGCGTTGTGGCTGAACACCGAGCCGTCGCCGAGCTGCCCCGACGCGTTGGCACCCCATGTCTGCACCGTGCGGTCGGTCAGCAGGGCCAGCCCGAAACCTGTGGCGGGGCCACTTCCCCCGGCGGCGATCTTCACCACCTCGGCGCTCGTCAGCCCCAGCACGGTGGTGGCCGTCGTACGGATGTCCGTCCAGGTGCCGTCGCCGAGCTGACCTGCGCGGTTGTTGCCCCAGGACTTGAGCCGCTTCTCCTGCACTTCATCTCCTCATCGGGTGTGCTGTCATGCGGGAATGCGGCCGCGCCGGGCGCGGTCGCGGAGGCTGCCACGAGGACGCGGCGGCGTTGCCTCCCGACGGGCCGCTCTTGCCCGGCCCTCGCCGCAAGCTCTCGGACGCATCATCGGTGACGACCGATCAGAACTCGGGGACCCCGATCTCGACCTTCACTCGAACAGGCGACCTTCCGGCGTCTCCGGGCACGCCGGGCCGTCCCGCACTGCGCACACGCGCCCCTTGGCGGCGCTCCTGACGTCGACCCGACGGCCCGGCACCTGGTGGGTGCCGGGCCGTCGGGTGGGGTGTGGGGGCGCGGGTTACTTGGGCATCTCGTTCCAGAGCTGCTGGGCGCTCTTGCCGGTGAGCTGGACCCAGATCTGCTCGTTGTAGTTCGTGGTGTTCAGCAGGTGTGCCAGGTCGGGCTTGTTGTAGGCCTTCGAGACGTAGTCGATGAACCGGGCGGTGGCCTGGTAGCCGCTGTCGTAGTTGGAGTCCGGGCCGAAGTGCTGGGCGCCGGTGCCCGGCTGGAAGTTGTAGTCGCGCACCCAGTCCGCCAGGCCCTCGCCCAGCCACCACTTGCCGGAGAACGGGCTGTCCCAGACCGCGACGTGCACGGCCTCGTGCACCAGGAAGCCGGTGTCACCCTTGTTCCCGCGGGTGTAGCCGATGTTGACGTGGACCTCCTTGACGCCGTTGCTGGGGTTCACGGTGGTGAACGCGGGGTTGTCGGTCAGCTTCGGGTCGAAGATGATCTTGAAGTAGCTGGGGGCGGCGAAGGCTCCCTTGGTGATCAGGTTGGAGATCGTCGGGTAGTAGTCCGCGACGGTCCTCTTCTGCTGCTCCAGCCACGGCCCGAGGTCCGGGGCCTGCGAGTAGTCGAGGTCGATGGTCGGGCGGCCGGCGGTCGGCGGGGTGGTGGCCCCGTTGCGGTCGAGGTTCCAGGACTGCGCCTGGTCCCCAGCGTTGCAGGCGGCCACCTTGGCGTTCAGGTCCGCGCCACGGGCCAGGCAGAGATTGCTGTCCGAGACGCTGTGCAGCAGCCAGGCCCGGCCGTTGCCCGCCGAGATGTTCTCCAGCCACCACTTCTGGTTGTCCGTGCCGACGTAGTTCCAGGCACCGACGGTGTTCTTGACCCGGTCCCGGTCGACGGCGTTGTTGGTGCCGGGCACCTTGACCGACCAGGCGCCGTTGCCCTCGTCCCTGACCGTCCAGACCTGCTGGGCGGAGGACTCGTTCCAGTCGCGGACCACCACGTTGGAGGCGTTGTTGCGGCTGTCCCACTGGAGGGCGCCGCCCGCGTAACTGGAGATACGGTAGTCGGCGCCGCTGGACGGGAGCGACTCGGCCGCGCTGGCGGTCCCGGCGCCGAAGGCCATCCCGGACACGACGGTCGCGGCGGACAGGACGACGGCGGCGGCCGTACGACGGGTGAACATCTCGGGGCTCTCCTCTCGGGCGGTTCCCCCCTGGAACCGGCCTGCGCTCATGCCACCGGGCCCCGGTAGACGCGGCGTCAACGCTCCCGTCAACGGGTGCGTTGACAGGCCGTCGGCTCAGTGGTGTTCACCCGAAGGTCCAGGCCTCTGCCGGGCGGCTCCTCACTCGCGGACGCCCGCGCTCTCGACCGCCCGCCCACGGGTCGCCCGCACGGCCGCGCCCGCCGCGGTGGCCAGGGCGACGAGGGCGCAGAGCGCGACGGCCTCCCCGATCCGCGCCCACGGGACCACCGTCGGCGCGTCGGCCACGAGCTTGCCCAACGAGACGCGCTGGGTCAGTGCGGCGAGCGCGGTCGCCACGGCAGCGAGCAGGGTGGCGACGACCACCGCCACGGCCGACTCGGCCGCGGCCACCCTCACGATCTGACCGCGCACCGCGCCGGTGAGAGCGAGCAGGGCGAACTCCCGCCGCCTCCCCGCCATCGCCATGATCAGGGTGTTGGCGACCGCGATCAGCGCGTAGGCCAGCGCGATCCCCAGGATGACCACCGCCGCGTTGTCCGTCTGCTGCGCGGCATGCGCGCGCTCGGCCTCAAGGTAGGCGTCGTAGGTCACCACGTGCGCGCCGGAACCTGCCAGCGCCTGGTTCACCGCGGCCGTCTGCCGCGGATCGAGCGCCGCGCCGGCGCCCGCCAAGGAGTCGAGGTAGACCCGGCTCGGCATCAGCGCGCCGGTCAGCGCCGAGGACAGGTACGTGTCGTCCCCGTTCAGGCCGCGCGCGACCACCGCCGCGACGACGGTCGAAACCCTCGTGCCCGTCGGCAGCAGCATGACCACGTGGTCCCCCACCGCCAGGCCGTCGGACTCAGCCGCGTGCTCGTCGATGACCAGGAAGTCCTCGGGCAGCGAGGCGAGGGAGCCGGAGAGCACCGGCGGCGTGACGGTGACGCCCAGCGCCGCCGCCGGGACGGCCTTCGCGCTCAGCGAGTCGATCTGCTCCCCGGCGGCGGTACCGATCCGGAGGTTCATCGAGGTGACCGGGGTGACCCGGATCCCGGGCACGGCCGCCAGGCGGGCGAGCGTCGAACCGTCGATCCCCGAGCCTCCGGGCACGACCACGTCCGCCGCGCGGATCTCCTGCTGCTGCCGGGCCAGCAGCGCCGCGTCGCCGGACTCCTGCATCGTCAGCATCGCGGCGACCAGCCCGACGGCCACCACGATCGGCGCCACGGTGGCGGCCGTACGGCGCCGGGAGGTGAGGATGTTCTCCCGCACCAGCAGCGGGCCGGCCGTGGCGCAGCTGCGCAGCGGGCGAAGCAGCAACCTCGTCACCGGGCGCAGCAGGGCCGGGGTCAGCAGGGTGACCGCGCCGACGTAGAGCACCGGCACCACCTCGTACTTGCGGGCGCTGGCCGCGAGGTACGGCTCGGTGCGGGAGATGACGATGCCCGCGACGACCGCGCCGGCCAGCATCCCGACGCCCAGCAGCCAGCGGGCCGGCGTCATCGCGCGGCGCTCCAGCACGCTCTCGCGCAGCACCTCGATCGGGCGGATCAGCGAGACGCGCACCAGGGTCGCGGCCGAGCCGGCCAGCGCGGCGGCGACGCCGATGACGGCGGCGACCAGCAGCGGCAGGACGGTGACGGGGATGGTGAACCACGACGGGGCCACGTGGTGGTCGAGCATCCAGGAACGCAGCGGCACGGTGCACAGCGGTGCGAGCAGGCAGCCGGCGACCGCCGCGGCCAGGCCGATCAGCAGGGCCTCCCAGAGCACCATGCGCCGCACCTGCCCGGGGGCCGCGCCCACCAGGCGCAGCAGCGCCAGTTCGCGGCGGCGCTGCTCGGCGGCGAAGGCGAAGGTCGCGGCGACGACGAACACCGCGACGCACACGGCGAGTCCGGTCGTACTGCCCGCCATGGCCTGGGCATTGGCCAGTGCCTGGGCGCCACCGGTGGAGTCTGGGTCCAACCGGGTCAGGCCGTCGCCGGTGAGGACCACGGCCCGGTCGCCCGCGAGCGCGGCCAGCTGCTTCGCCTCCTGGTCGGTGACGAGCGCGTTCACTCCGGGTGACAGGCGCTGCGCCTCGGCGGCGCTGAAGAAGACCGCGTTCTCGAACCAGAGCGCGTCGGTGACGCCCACCACCCGGTAGTGGCCGGCGCCGTCGCCCGTCGTGACGCCGGTCTGGCGTCCGATCGGCTCCCGGGAGCCGCCGCCGACGACGATCTCGTCCGCGGCCTGCGGCGCGCGCCCGGCCGCCAGGCGGTAGCCCGCGAAGGCGGCCGAGGGCCAGGGGTGGCCCGTCATCTCCCCGGAGCCGGAGGCGAGTTGCACGGGAAAGCTGCGGTCGGGCGTAGCGTGCCCGGTCGCGGCCGCCTTCGCGACGACGTCGGGCGGCAGGACGGCGGGGGCCTTCATCGGGCGCCCGTCGAAGCCCTGCGGTGCCAGGACGGCCGAGGCCTCCTTGAACCGCTGCGGACCCGGGTGCGGCGTGCCGAAGGTGGCGGCGAGGGTCAGCGTCATCATGCCGATCATCGTGGTGCCGAGCGTGAGGGCGAGGAAGGCGCCCGCGAAGCCCGTCAGGCGGTGGCGCAGGGTGGCTGCGGCGATCTTCAGCACGGCTTCGCCCCACTCCCGCCGGGCTCCAGCGCGGCCATCCGCATCCCGTGCTGCTCGACGACATACGGCTGGCCCGGGGCCCGCCCCTCGCCAGGAGACGGGGCCGCTGCTGGAACCTTGCTCCGGAACACGCGCTCGCCTTCTCCGTGGGGGTCGGTCGGGCGCATCGGCCACCCGCCGCGCCGACGCTACGGCCCCACGCGGGATCGGCACCTCCGGACTGCCCCTGATATCGCCCCTGATATCACCCCTGAGGAACCGGGCCAGTGCCCGAAACGGGCACCCGGCCTCGTCCTGCCCTTGTGGCTTTCAGGCGCCGCGGGTCAGGCGCCGCGGGTGTCGTAGGTCTCGCGGTTGGCCAGCACATCGTCCATGTGCACCTCGGCCCAGGCCTTGAGGCCGCGCATCATCCCGTACAACGACAGGCCGAGATCGGTCAGCTCGTAGGAGACGGTGACGGGCACGGTCGGCACCACGGTGCGGGACACCAGGCCGTCGCGCTCCAGGGAGCGCAGCGTCTGGGTGAGCATCTTCTGGCTGACACCGGCCAGCAGGCGCAGCAGCTCCGAGTAGCGCAACGCCCGGGGCTCGCCGGCGCAGTCGGCGCCCGGCCTGTGAGGGGCGTCGCTGCCGAGCCCGGCCAGGATCAGTGCGACCCATTTGTCGGAGATCCGGTCGAGCAGTTTGCGGCTGGGGCAGACCGCCAGGAATGCGTCGTACTCCACCTTGGCCTGTGCCCTCTGCTGGGCCGCCGTCACCGTCGCCATCGGCTGCTCCTCTCACCCACGGGTGCCTTACGCACTCTGAAGTACCTACTTCCTGTCAGGAAGCTACTCACCAATGATGGTGCAGGGCGCCGACAGGCACCACCACCTCGCTGACACGAAAGGCAAGAGAATGGGCACGTTCCCCGCGACGCTTCCCGGCGGCACCTGGAACCTGGGCGACCTGACCGTCACCCGGTTCGGCTATGGCGCCATGCAGCTCACCGGTCCCTGGGTCATGGGCCCACCCGCCGACCACGACGGCGCGCTCGCTGTTCTGCGCGAGGCCGTCGGCCTCGGGATCACCCACGTCGACACCGCCGACGCCTACGGCCCGCACATCACCAACCAGCTGATCCGCGAAGCCCTGCACCCGTACCGCGACTCGCTTCACATCGTGACCAAGGTCGGCGCGACCCGGGACCAGGAGGGAGGCTGGCCCCCGGCCCGCAAGCCCGAAGACCTGCGCAGGGCCGTCCAGGAGAACCTGGAGAACCTCGGCCTCGACACGCTGGACGTGGTCAACCTCCGGCTCGGCGACGCCCAGGGTCCCCAGCCGGGCTCGCTCGCCGAGGCCTTCGAAACACTCGTCGAACTCCAGCAGCAGGGCTTGATCCGGCACCTCGGCGTGAGCAACGCGACGGCGGAACAGATCGCCGAGGCACTCTCGATCGCGCCGATCGTGTGCGTCCAGAACATGTACAATCTCGCCCACCGCCACGACGACGAGCTGATCGACGAACTCGCCGAACAGGGCGTCGCCTACGTGCCCTTCTTCCCCCTCGGCGGCTTCAGTCCGCTGCAGTCCTCCGCGCTCACGGCGGTGGCCACCCGGCTGGACGCGACGCCGATGTCGGTCGCCCTGGCCTGGCTGCTGCGGCGGTCGCCGAACATCCTGCTGATCCCCGGCACCTCGTCGGTGGCACACCTGCGAGAGAACGTCGCAGGCGCGGGACTCCAGCTCTCCGACGACGATCTCGCCGCGCTGGACGACATCGGCCGCTAGGCAGTTCGTTTGACGTCGAGGCGATCGGCCGCGCCGGCCGTACCGCGGCCGGGCGTGCCTCCGCCGTGCCGCGGGCCGAGGAGTGCGCAGCGTGAGCGCCGGCAGGCGGCCGATAGGCCGTCGGCCCTGACCGACGGTCGGCGGGAGGTGGGACTCTGGCCTTACGTCAGCCCGTCCCCCGTACGCCGCAAGTCTGATCATGAACCCATCCCTGCGCCGTACGGGGGGCGAGTGCGCCTGAACGAAGACTGGAGGCGATCCGCTCCAGGAGTACGCGCAGCAGGAGCTTCGTTGGGAGCGCTGTGACGCGGGCGGGCCGGCGGGGTTCGAGTGCGCGAAGGTCAAGGTGCCTCTGGACTACGGCAACCCCGGGGGCCGGAGGATCGGCCTCGCGATATCGCGGATCCATGGCTCCGGCTCTGACCGACGACCGGGTGAATCGTGCTGAACCACTCCTGCCGATGAGCAGCTGAGAGAAGGGCATCGAGATCCTCGCCCTGTACCACCAACCACTCGCACTTCAGCGACAGGTCGGCAGGCCCACGCCCACCGCCACCGACCGCGCCGTCCTCGGCGGCACACTCCACGAGTACCAACACGCGGCCTCAACAGGGCGGATGGCGTTTTCGCCAGGAGCAGGTCCGGAGCCGCCCGATCTGACAACGTTTCGGTTGCGGTGGACGGCAATCCGGTCCCGAGTCTTCCCGAGCCTATGCGACACGTGACATTTTACATGTCACACATCGAGCGGTCGCGTGCCCCAACACGCGGTCACAACGGCCCCGGAGGCCCCCACAGATGCGTCTCTCCCGGATATCGAAGGTCAACGCACGCAGACTCCCCGCGCTCGGCGCGGCCCTCTTCATCGCGCTCGGCCTGTTCACACCGCAGAGCCAGGCCGCCCCCGTCGGCGCCACGACCCCGGCTGGCGCGAACGCCGCCGGACCCGCCACCCAGGCGCCGCGGTCCATCCCGGTCCCCAAGTCACCCGACGCCAGGAACAACAGCTCCTTCAAGCTCTTCGCCCAGGACCACGCAGAGGAGGCCACCGCGCCGGGCGCCCCGGTCAGCGAGCCCGCCAAGGCGGCCAAGCAGTTCTCGGCCACCGCCGGGGAGCCCTGCCCGAACCTGTCCGGAGTGATCAACGCCACGGGCAGCGCGTTGGTCCAGCAGCTCAAGGCACTGCCGAACGTCCCCTGCGCCTACCCGCTGTTCAACCTCACCGGCGCCGACGCCGGGAAGGCCTTCCGCGAGTCCCAGATGGTGACCGTCGCCAACGCACTGCGCGACACCTCCGCCACCTACTCGGGCGACAACAGCACGTCCATCGGGCAGCTGGTGATGTTCCTGCGCGCCGGCTACTACGTGCAGGAGACCCGCCCGAACGAGGTCGGCAGCTACGGCGCCACCCTGGACACTGCGGCCCGCGGCGCGCTGGACGCCTTCTTCGCCGCCCCGCACAGCAAGGACGTCACCGACGCCAACGGCGACACCCTCAACGAGGTCGTCACGGTGATCGGCCAGACCCACACGCTCGGCCGGTACGCCAGCGTCGTCAAGTGGGTGCTCGCCAACTACAACGGCACCTGGCCCCAGTCGATGACCCTCTCCCTGGACCACTTCGAGTGGGTCATCAAGGACGGCTTCGACTCCAAGACCGACAGCCAGGGCTGGAAGGCCGCCCTCAAGACCGACCCCAGCATCCTCGACACCTGGGCCGGATTCATCACCCGCAACGACTCCCAGCTGAACCGCCTGGACATCGTCAGCAACATCGGCCGCTACCTCGGTTACGCCCTCGACGTCCCCGAGCTCAAGGACCGGCTGCGGCCACTGCTCAAGGACTTGATCAACCGCTACCCGAACGTCGGCCCCACCGCCCCGATCACCATGAACCTGGGCTGGGCCACCCGCCAGTTCGACAAGGGCAACTGCGCGGCCTACGCCATCTGCGACCTGAGCGACCGTCTGCTCCCGGTGATCCTGCCGATCCAGCGGATCTGCAACCCGGGGCTGAAGATCCGCGCCCAGGACATGTCCCCCGGGCAGCTGGCCACCACCTGCACCAGCCTGATCAACCAGGACGCCTACTTCCACAAGGTGATCGGCGACAAGGGCGCGATCCCCGGTGACGTGAACACCAACCTGGAGGTCGTCGTCTTCGACGACTACACCCAGTACTCGCTGTACGCCTGGGCCTTCTACGACATCGACGTGGACAACGGTGGCATGTACGAGGAGGGCGACCCGGCCAAGCCCGGCAACCAGGCCCGCTTCATCGCCCACGAGGCCAGCTGGCTGCGCCCCGACTTCCAGATCTGGAACCTCAACCACGAGTACACCCACTACCTCGACGGCCGCTACAACATGTACGGCGACTTCGAGGCCAGCCAGACCACCCCGACCATCTGGTGGGTCGAAGGCATCGCCGAGAACATCTCGTACGGCTACCGCAACGAGCGCAACACCGCCGCGATCAACGAGGCCAGTAAGAACACCTACAAGCTCAGCGAGCTGTTCGACACCGTCTACGGCCAGGAGGCGGACGCCGACGTCAACTCGAACCGGGTCTACCGGTGGGGCTGGCTGGCGGTCCGCTACATGCTCCAGGAACACCGCGCGGACATCGAGACCGTGCTCACCAAGTACCGCGCCGGCGACTGGAACGGTGCCCGCACCTTCCTGAAGCAGACCATCGGCACCAGCTACGACGCCGGCTTCGCCACCTGGCTGAAGACCACCTGCGCGACCAACGACTGCGGTCCCCTGCCGGAGGCCCCGGCCCCGGCCGCACCGCTCTGCACCATCGCCGACCCGCGCCAGTTCGACAAGAACTGCCGCCGCGACAACCTCGCGGCCACCACCGGCAACTACAGCTTCCACTTCCTGTACCTGCCGGCCGGCGTCAAGCAACTGACCATCACCAGCAGCGGCGGCACCGGCAACGCCGACCTGTACTACGGCGGCAGCAGCTGGGCCACCACCAGCAGCTACCAGGCGAAGTCCACCAACGCTGGCAACAACGAGACCCTGACCATCAACAACCCGCCGTCCGGCTGGGTCTACTTCAGCCTCGCCGCCCAGCAGGACTTCACCGGCGTCAGCGTCACCACGCAGTACCAGTAACCGCGCACCCACGACCTCGGGCGAGCGGTGAAGGGCCCGGACGTGTAAGGGTTCCTGTGCAAGTAGCCGTTGTCGTACCGATCAAGGGGCCTGCCGATCGAACGGGAGTCTCGATCGGGTGATCGCGGTCGGTAGCGGGCATGGCAGCAGGGCCTCGTGGTAGCTCGGAGGGCGTCTACGCCAACGAACGATCCAGGAGGCCCTGCTTTCGCGGCTTTTCGCAGCGAGAGCCTGACGACAGACCCTAGCTAGGAACTTCGTTGGGGCGCACAGGGCCGCCGATCGTGGGTCTGCCCGAGGAAGGCACTTCTGGTTCAAGGGGGTGGCAGTCTCGATGGCAGGATGACGGGATGGTGACGAATCAGCCGTGGGCAGGGCTTCACGGTGACCTGCTGGCGGCGAAGGCATTGGTGTACGACCCGAGCGGTTTCGTCTGTTCGCCCCCGGTGGCCGAACCGGAGAGCGCCGAATACGCGGCCTGCCGGCTCACGATCGACGGCCGCTCGGTCCGGTTCCGCGCGGCCAAGACCACCCCGACGAAGGTGGGCCAGTTCGTCACCGTGTGGTTGCGCTCCGAGGAGGGACCGATCCGGCCCTTCGACACCGACGACGGGGTGGACCTCTTCGTCATCAGCTGCCGCGACGACAACGGCTTCGGGCAGTTCGTCTTCCCACGCGAGGTGCTGTGCGAGCGTGACATCGTCTCCCGCAACGGCTCCGGCGGGAAACGGGGGTTCCGCGTCTACCCGCCATGGGTGACCACGACCAACCGGCAAGCGCGCAGCACCCAGGCCTGGCAGGTGAACCACTTCTTCCACATCGGCCAGAACGGGCCCACCGACCTGACGCACGCCCGCACCCTCTACCACCCATAGCCGCCCGCCGCCCTGTGCACCGGCTCGTCTGTCGGGGTGACATCCGGGCGCGGCCCGCCCGGGGCGGCGGTGCGCGCTCTGGTACGACGGGGTCTGATGTCCGCGCCGGCGGTGCGTTCCCCCCGTCCGCCGGCCGTCCCGGAGGAGAGATCGCCGTGCCCGTGCCCACCACCTTCGACCACCAGGCGAAGAACTACAGCGTCCCGCATGCCTACTGGCTGGCGAAGGCGTCCGAACTCGCCTACCAGGACGAGGCCGCCATCGAACAGCAGGCCCGCGACTGGGGCTTCGACCGGGTGCGTCACCACCAGACCCGGTTCACCCCGCCCTTCCCGCTGGAGGACACCCAGGCCTACACCATGGCCAGCGACCACATGATCGTCACGGCGTTCCGCGGCACCCAACCGACCGAGATCCGCGACTGGCTCTCCGACTCCTCCACCCCGCCCTGGCCGGGCCCCGCCCGCACCGGCTACGTCCACTACGGCTTCGCCGAAGCGCTGGAGTCGGTCTTCCCGGACGTCCGGGACGCCCACGCCCAGCTGCGCACCAACGGCCAGACCGTGTGGTTCACCGGCCACAGCCTCGGCGGAGCCCTGGCCATGCTGGCCGGCGCCCGGTTGTACCTGGAGGACCCGCGCCTCCAGGCCGACGGCATCGTCACGTTCGGGCAGCCCCGCACCTGTGACCGGCTGCTCGCCGCCGCCTGCAACGAGGGCTTCAAGGGGCGCCTGTACCGGTTCGTCAACAACAACGACATCGTGCCCCAGCTGCCGCCGGAGCCGGCCTACACCCACGTCGAGGCGCTGAAGTACATCGACTCCTCGGGCCGGCTCCACGACTCCATGGGCCTGGTCGCCGGGCTCGCCGACCGCGCCAAGGGCCTCACCGCCGACGCGTTCGCTCCGGCCACGGCCGGTGTGCGCGACCACGCGATGAAGCGTTACCTCGCGGCCCTGGAACAGAACCTCGCCTGACGGAGTCAGGCGCTGCGGGGCGGGGCGGGGCGGGCGCCGGTGGGTCCACGGCCGGCAGTCCGCGCCCGGCCGGCAGGCCCGGGCCGAGAGCCGAGTGAACCGATGGTACGAACAGCCTCCCCCGGTAGCGATGGGCACACGAACGTGTGTGGATGGTGACGGACCGCCACACCACGGCCGTCCGATCCACCCTCACCACGCACCTCGAAGGGTTCCACCCATGCGTACCGCGCACCGCATCCTGGCCGTCTCCGTCCTCAGCCTCCCGCTCGTCATCGGCGCGGCGACCACCGCCTCCGCCGCCGCGCCCGACAACATCCCCTCCCTCAACTTCGACAGCGGCGCGTTCGTCGTCGGCCCTAACGGCAGCGCCCTTCAGGTCACCGACGCCCAGTTCGGCCCCTGTGGCTCCACCTTCCTCACCGGCGCCGTCGCGGTCGGCCCGGGCGGCGTCGCGGGCAACGCCACCGAGACCGGCATCGGCATCGGCGGGCAGGGCTGACCCCACCCACACCCGCACCACGGCTGCCCCGGGAGCACCTCGCCCCGGGGCAGCCGTCCGTCCGAAACCGGATGGGGCCAGGACAAAACGCCCTACCCGGCCCACGGGAGGACACCCGCCCCCTGCCGGTCGGCACCGCCGACACCACGATCACCGTCGTCACCGGCGCCGCCGAAGTCACCGGCGGAACCGGCGCCGAGGAGGGCGCGGCAGCCGGCGCGCGCAGTGTCCGTCCGGCGCCTGGCGCGTGGTCACCGGACGGCCCGGGCCGAGCAGGCGGGCTGGTGCCAGGTCGTCCGGACCACCTGGCCTCCGGGCAGCCTGTGCTCGCTGTTCCAGGTCCGGCAGCACCCGGCGGCAGGTCGGCGCGGCCCGGACGGCATCGCGGAACCGACGGCCTGGCGGACGGGCACGGGCGCGAAGGCCGGCTTGCCAGGGCGGCCCCGGCGGCGCCTGGTGGAGGAAGTCGTCATGCCCGCCGTTCTGCCACCCCCGGCCTTCCTCCAACCTCGCCTCACCCGAACGGATGAGCAGCCCGGGCCGGCTGCGGGACGCTGACGCGGCAGCAGAAAGCGGTGCGGGGCGGACCTGGGCGAGGACGTCGAGCAGGGGGCCTGCTGGGGGGTGGGCTTGCCGTCGGCGCGGCCCGTCTACTGGTCCCGCACGAGGATCAGGATCATCTGGGGCTGCTGGTCGACCTTGGCCACTGGTGGGGGCATCGGACCTGTCGCGGGTTCACAACCGGTACCGCAGCGAGATAAACGCCGCCAGGCCGCCCGTTCATCGTTTGTCTACCACCTGCTGTCAACGTGCCCCGGTACAGCTGTGAAGTTTCAAGGAGTTTCTCAATGGCACACCCGGGCACGACCGCCTCACCGACCGAACGGCGAATACCGTGGCGACCACGATGGGCGTACACGGCGGTCGTGCCGCTGTTCGCCCTCCTGGCGGGGCTCATCGGCGCGTTCCCGATACCCGCGCACGCGGTGGGCCCCGTCGCTCCGCCGCAGGCCGTACCGGCGACCGTTCAGGAACACTCGGCCGCGACCTACAACAATCAGTACGGCACCAGATGGCAGAGTGAGATCTTCAATCTCGCCCAACAGGTTGACGTTCTCGCGCTGCAGGAAATCCGGGACGTGGATCCGGATTTTCCGGACATCGTGCCCGAAGCATCGATCAACACGAACGGTTTCGAGGTCCAGAGGTACCGATGGGACGCCTTTCCCGACTGGATGGGCGGCACTCGCACCATCTACCGGGTCAGGTCAGGCCCTAAAGAGCGCTCGCTGGCCCTCGTGGTGTCGCGGAACGTCGACAACGCTGCGGCACCCGTGGTGAGAGTCATCCCGCCTCAGCCGGAGAACAACGGCCAGGTGGCTGACGATGCCAAGCCCATCCTGGGCGTCAAGCTCGCGGACGGCACGTGGTACTACTCCATGCACGCCACCAACAGGGCAACAGGCTTCCAGGAGCGGAACAACGTGCCGGCCGCCATCCAGGCGGTCACGGCGACGGGCGACGCGAACTGGGCCCTGATGGGCGACTTCAACCGCGAGCCCGGGTCACTGTCGATGGCGCAGGTGTACGGCGATGGTCGTCGGCTCGTCAGCTCCGGCATGATGACCTACCCCATGAAGCTCCCGACCTCCGAATTCGACTACATGATCGCCCGGGGGCTGCCGGCCGACCACCAGTACACGGCACGTCGCCTCAGCTACGTGGAGGAATCGGACCACTATCCGGTGATGTTCAGCAAGGACCCGCTGCGTCGCAAGGACGAGACCTGTCGGCCGATCCCCCCGATCCGGCCCCGAGCGGCGGCCGCGTCCATGATCTCTCTCGCGGCGGCCGGCGTCCCGGCTGACGTCCCGGCCGGCGTCCCGGCTGGCATCCCTGCTGGCGTCCCGGCCGACAGTGCGCCGTCGACGGCCTCCGCTTCCGCCGCCACAGCCCGGGAGCCGCAGCACGGGAAGGTCTCCGTCCTGACCTCCGGAGCCGCCGGGCTGGTCGCCGACGTGCCGGACGCCTCGCCCGCGCCGGGCAGCCCGGTACGGGCCGCCGCCCCCGACTGCTCCGCCGGGCAGAGCTGGGCGACCTGGCAGAAGGCGGACGACACCTGGGTGATCGAGACCGGCCGGACCAACGGCACCACCGCGGCCGGACAGGGCAGCGTGCTCAGCGTCCCCGCGTACGGTGACCGGCTGGCCGTGCGGCCGATCGAGAACGACGCGACGAGCGGCAAGCCCGACGGCAGCCCCGGCCAGCGCTGGCGCTTCGTCGCCGACGGCGCGGGCGGCTACCGCATCACCACGGCCACCGACGGCCGTTGCCTCACCCTGGACGGCAACGCGCTGACGGTGGCGCCGTGCGACGGCTCCGACCGGCAGGGCTGGCACCTGTCCGTGCCGTGCTCCGGCGCCGGCCACACCGTCCCCGGCTTCCCGGACCTGCCGTGGCCGACCGTCTCGGACCGCCCCGAGGTGACCTGGCCGTCGCTGCCAGGGCACCCGGCGATCCCGTGGCCGTCCGTCCCGGGCTTCCCGGGCGTCCCGATGCCCGGCCGCCCCGACCTGCCCGAGCTGCGCTGGCCCGGCTTCCCCACTCTGCCCACCACGGCGTGGCCCGCCATCTCCGGCCACCCCGAGGCGACCTGGCCGGCCGTCCCCGGCTCCCCGACCGTCCCGTGGCCCGCCATGCCGGGCCACCCCGGCGTCCCGTGGCCGGTGCTGCCGCTACCCGGCAACGGCAATGACGACGGCAAGGCCCTGATCCCCGGGCTGCCGAGCGCCGCCGACCCGGCGATCCCGGGGCACCCGGACCTGGCCTGGCCCACCGTGCCGGGCTTCCCGCAGGTGAAGTGGCCCTCGGTGCCCGGCTCCCCGAACGTGCCGTGGCCGGGCCACCCCGACCTACCGGACGCGCCGGGAACGGGCGGACCCTCGCTTCCGGACGTCACCTGGCCGACGCTCCCGGGCAGCCCGCTCTGGCGCTGGCCGTCCGTCCCCGGGTTCCCCACCGTCCCGTGGCCCTCGCTGCCGGGGCTGCCGGACGTCCCGTGGCCCGCGACCACCGGCTTCCCGAACGACCCCGCCGCCTGGTCGAACCCGCCCAAGTCGCCGGAGGAGCCTCCCAAGTGCAAGCGGAAGGACCCGCCGGACGGCAAGACCCCGGGCGGTGACGACGGTTCCACCGGCGGCCGTCCGCCGGTGCCCGCGCCTCCGGGGATCTCGCTGCCCTGGTTCCCCGCGCTGCCCATGTTCCCGCCGATCTTCGGCGGCCCGTCGACTCCCAGCGGCCCCAACGGCGGCACTGGGCCCAACAGCGGTACCGGCCCCAACGGCGGCAGTGGCAACGATGCCGGGGCCGGCGCCTACCTCCAGCCGGGCACCGGGGACGCCCTCGTACCCGACGTCCGCGGCTCCAGCACCGTGGCGGGCAACGCCGTCCAGGCCTACGAGCCGAACGGCACCGATGCGCAGAAGTGGGTGTTCTGGGACCGCGGCAACGGGAACTGGTCGATCGAGACCCGGCTCACCTACAACCGCGCCTCCGCCGCCGAGCGCATGCTGCTGGCCCACGACACCGGCCGGCACGAGAGCGTGCTCGCACCGGCCGCCGCGGACGGGCAGCCCGGCCAGCTGTGGCAGTTCAAGGACGCCGGGGGCGGCTGGACGAACGTCGTCAGCGCGGCCGGCGGCTGCCTGACCCAGCGCGGCGCGCACGAGGTACTGGCCGTCCGCGACTGCGACGGCAGCGCGCAGCAGAAGTGGAAGCTCTCCGGCACCGTGCCGACGGCCGGGGGCGGCAACGGCAACAACGGCGGCAGCACGGGCGGTGGCAGCACCGGCGGCCAGCCGCCGCTGGGCGCCGGCGGTACGCAGCCCGCGCACAACCGGACGGTGGTGCTGCAGTCGGGCAACGGCGGCCTGCTCGCGGACCTCGACGGCGCCAACACCGCCGCCGGGACGCGCATCAAGGCGCAGGGCCGCAACGGCAACGACGCACAGAAGTGGACGCTGTGGCAGAAGCCGGACAGCCAGTGGCTGATCGAGACGAAGCTCGGCGGCGGCATGGTGATGGACCACAACCCCACCACCCACCGCACCCACCTCATCGGTGCGCAGGAGGGCAACGCCAACCAGCTGTGGCGGTTCGCCGACGCCGGGGGCGGCTGGTTCACGGTCGTCAGCGCCGCCGGCAACGGCTGCCTCACGGCGGCGGCCGACGGTGCGGAGCTGGCGATCCTCGGCTGTGACGGCACCAACGCCCAGAAGTGGCGCCTGACCGAGGCCGTCGACAACCCGTCGACCGGCGGCGGCAACGGTGGTACCGGTGGCAACAGCGGTGGCGGTGGTGGCAATGGTGGTGGCGGGAACTCCGGCGACGCGGGCGCGGTGCCGGTCTACTCGGCGCTGCCGTCCAAGTGCCTGGACGTCACCGCCGGCAACACCGCGAACAACACCCCGATCGACCTCTACGACTGCAACAACACCGCCTCCCAGCAGTGGACCCCGACCGCGACCAGCGGCGGGCTCGTCCTGAAGGCGTTCGGCAAGTGCCTGGACGTCGCCGCCGGCAACACCGCCGGCGGCACCCGGGTGGGCCTGTACGACTGCAACGCCAGCGCGGCGCAGAACTGGCGCCAGGGCGCGGACTCCTCCCTGGTCAACCCGAACTCGGGCAAGTGCCTCGACGTCGTGGCGGGCAACTCCGCGAACGGCACCGCACTGCAGATCTGGGACTGCAACGCCAGCGACGCGCAGCGCTGGGGCCTGGGCACCGTCCCGCCGCGCGCCCCGCAGCAGCCCGCGCAGCAGCCCGGCACCACCCCGGTGGTGAGCCCCGGCGTCGGTTCGTCGCAGGTCGCCACCCTGCGCTCGGCGAACAACACCATGGTCGCGGACCTCGACGGCGCGAACACCGCCTCCGGCACCTCGATCAAGGCGCTCGGCGCGAACGGCAACAACGCGCAGCGCTGGGCGTTCTGGCCCACCGCGAACGGGCGCTGGATCATCGAGACGCTGCTGACCGACGGCAAGGCCGCCGCCGGCCAGGGCATGGTCATGGACCACGACCCGGGCACCCACCGCGCCCACCTGATCCGGACGATGGACGGCAACGCCAACCAGCACTGGGCCTTCCACGACGCCGGAGGCGGCTGGTTCTGGATCACCAGCGACGCCGACAACGGCTGCCTGACCGCCGACAACGCCGGTGAGCAGCTGGGCATCTGGGCCTGCGACGGCTCGGACCGCCAGCGCTGGCGGCTCGACAACATCCAGAACGGGCCCACCCCTGGCGGCGGCTCCAGCGGAGGCGGCGCCGGTGGGAACACCGGCGGCTCGTCCGGCGGCGGCGGGAACACCGGTGGGAACAACGGCGGCTCGACGGGCGGAGGTTCGACCGGCGGCGGGAACGCCGGCAGCGGGGGAACCCCGCAGGCGCCCGGGGGCAGCGGGGTGCGCCACGGCGTCACCACCGTCCTGCGCTCCGGCAACAGCGGCCTGGTCGCGGACCTCGACGGCGCCAACACCGCCGGCGGCACCCGGATCAAGGCGCAGGGCCGCAACGGCAGCGCCGCACAGCAGTGGATGCTGTGGCAGAAGCCCAACAACCAGTGGCTGATCGAGACGAAGTTCGCCGGGGCGATGGTGATGGACCACAACCCCAGCACCCACCGCGCCCACCTCACCAGCGCCCAGGAGGGCAACGCCAACCAGCTCTGGCGCTTCCAGGAGAGCCAGTCCTTGCCCGGCTGGTACCGGATCGTCTCCGCGGCCGACAACGGCTGCCTCACCGCCGTCAACGGCAACGAGGACCTCGCCGTCTGGGCCTGCACCTCCTCCACCGCCCAGTGGTGGGAGCTCGACGACTCGACGTTCACCGGAGGCGGCGGGGGGAACACCGGAGGCGGCGGCGGTGGTGGTAGTGGTACCGGCGGCGGTGGTACCGGCGGAGGCGGAGGCGGGAACCCCGGAGGCGGGAACACCGGAGGCGGGAACACCGGAGGCGGCGGCGGAAGGGACCCGCGCTTCCCGGACGGCATGCAGCTCCCCCCGGTCTGCAACGGGCGGCAGTCCTCCGGTTCGTGGATGTGGCACGGGGACACCCTGTGCCCGGGGCAGAGCCTGGAGTCCAGGGCGGCGGAGCAATCCACCCGGCTCGTCATGCAGCAGGACGGCAACCTCGTCGCCTACTACACGCAGGGCGACGCCATCGGCGACCACACCTGGGCCGTATGGGAGTCGAAGACCGTGGGCTGCGGGGCCAAGGCCGTCATGCAGGACGACGGGAACCTCGTCGTCACCGCCGCCGACGGGCGGGTCTGCTGGGCATCGGGAACCAATGGCCGCAACGGCGCCTGGCTGATGGTCAGCCCCTTGGGCGACATCCAGATCCTGCAGGCCGGCGACGCCACCGGCGCCGCCATCGACGGGGCCCGCGCGGTGGCCGCCGCAGGGAAGGGCGACTTCCTGGAGGCCTTCATCTACGCGCTGCAGGCGATCATCAAGGGCGTCCCGAAGGTGCAGTGGCAGACGAACACCGGACACCCACGCCTGGTGCCGCCCAAGTGCGTCGTGACAGGAGGCCGGGTCATCCCCTGCACCTGACCTTCCTCCCACGGGTGGCCCGCGTGCGTGCGGCACCCGCCGGGTGCGTTCGGACTCGCCGGCCTCTCGGAAGCCGGCCCGGTGGCCTCCACCCCGCTCTCGGGGTGGAGGCCACCGCCGTGTGTCCATCGCCGTGTGTCCATCGCCGTGTGTCCATCGCCGTGTGCCCATCGCCATGTGCCCGCCATGTGCCCATCGCCGACGGCCTCGTCGGCCCGCTCCCGGAGGGGGCATGGCCAGGGGCGCGATTCAGCGGATCGGGGCGGCCCGCAGGGGGAAGTGGCAGGCGGCCAGGTGGTCGTCGGGGCCGAAAGCGGTCAACTGTGGCTCGACCTCCGCGCAGATCTGCTGCGCCGCCGCGCAGCGGGTGCGGAAGCGGCAGCCGGACGGCGGGTCGATCGCGGACGGGAGCTCCCCGGCGACGCCCCGGCTGCTCTTGGCCTTCTCCACCACCGGGTCGGCCACGGGGATGGTGTCCAGCAGGCCGCGGGTGTAGTGGTGCACCGGCCGGGCGTACACCGACGGCGCGGGGCCGATCTCCACCAGCTTGCCCAGGTACATCACGCCGATCCGGTCGGACAGGTACCGGACCACGGACAGGTCGTGCGAGATGAACAGGTACGACAGTCCGAGTTCGCCCTGAAGGTCGCTCATCAGGTTGAGCACCTGCGACTGGATCGACACGTCCAGGGCCGAGACGGGCTCGTCCGCGACGATGAGTTTGGGGCGCAGGGCCAGCGCGCGGGCCAGTCCGATGCGCTGGCGCTGGCCGCCGGAGAACTCGTGCGGGTAGCGGTCCAGGGCGGTGAGCGGCAGGCCGACCAGGTCGAAGATCTCCCTGATCCGCCGGTCGCGCTCGGCCTGGCCGTCGACCCGGTGGATGTCCAACGGCTCGCGCATGATCGAGTGGACGGGCATCCGCGGGTTCATCGCCGCGTAGGAGTCCTGGAACATCAGCTGGACGTCGCGGCGCAGTCGGCGGCGCTCGGCCCGTGGCGCCAGGGCCAGGTCCCGGCCCTCGAACAGCAGGCTGCCGCTGGTGGGCCGCTCCAGGCCGACGATGAGCTTGCCGACGGTGGTCTTGCCGCAGCCGGACTCGCCGACCAGGCCGAGCGTCTCTCCCCGGCGGACCGTCAGGGAGATGTCGGCCACGGCGCTGACCGCGCCCACGGCCCGGCGCAGGATCAGGCCGCTGGTGACCGCGTACTGCTTGACCAGGTTGTCGATGCGCAGCAGCGGCTCGGCCGGCGCCTCCTCGGGCACCGCAGCGGCCCGCACCTCCGGGGCCCGTACGGCCGTCGCCGGGGAAGGTGCCCCGGCCGCCGGACGGCCGCCCGGCTCGGCCTCGCCGACCGGGAAGTAGCAGGCGTAGCGGTGTTCCGGGGTCTCCCCGGACAGCGGCGGCTCCTGCGTGTGGCACTGCTCGGTGGCGTAGCGGCAGCGCGCGGCGAACCGGCAGCCGGGCGGTGGGGTGGTCAGGTCCGGCGGCAGGCCGGGGATCGAGTAGAGCCGGCCGCCGGACTCGGCGAAACGTTCCGGCAGCGATTCGAACAGCGCCTCGGTGTACGGGTGGCGGGGGTGGGTGTAGAGCTCCTCGGTGCCGGTGGTCTCGACGACCTTCCCGGCGTACATGACGGCGATCCGGTCGGCCCGTCCGGCGATGACGCCGAGGTCGTGGGTGACGAGGATGACGGCCATGCCGAGCTGCTGCTTGAGGTGGTCGATGAGTTCGAGGATCTGCTTCTGGACGGTGACGTCGAGGGCGGTGGTCGGCTCGTCGGCGATGAGCAGTTTGGGCTCGTTGGCCAGGGCCATGGCGATCATGGCCCGCTGGCGCATCCCGCCGGACAGTTCGTGCGGGTAGACCAGTGCCCGCCGGGCCGGGCTGGGCATCCCCACCAGGGACAGCACCTCGACGGCGCGCTCGTGCGCCTCCTTCCGGGAGGCCCGGCGGTGGATGCGCACGGACTCGGAGATCTGCCGGCCGATGGTCATCGTCGGGTTGAGCGAGGTGGTCGGGTCCTGGAAGATCATCCCGATGTCGTTGCCGCGCACCCGGTCCATCTTCTCGGGGCCGAGCGCGAGCAGGTCGCGGCCGTCGAGCAGGACCCGGCCGTCGACGACGCTGCCGCCGTTGGGCAGCAGCTGCATGATCGACATGGCGGTCATGGTCTTGCCGCAGCCCGACTCGCCGACGATGCCGAGGGTCTCGCCGACGTCCACCGCGAGGTCGACGCCGTCCAGGGCGTGCACCACCGAGCGCTTCAGCCGGATCTCGGTGCGCAGGCCGGTCACTTCGAGGAGCGCCACTGCTGATCCTCCGTCGGGTTCACCGCTTCTGCAGCCGGGTTTCGAAGGCGTCGCGCAGGGCGTCGCCGATCACGTTGAAGCACAGGATGACCAGGATGATCACGGCGGCGGGCGGATAGATCATCCACCAGCAGCCCTGGCCGGCGAAGGTGGTGCCGACGTCGAGCATGCCCCCCAGGTCGTTGTTGGGGGCCTGGAGGCCCAGGCCGATGTAGCTGAGCGTGGACAGGGCGAAGACCGCGTCGGCGATCGAGAACGTGGTGTTGACGATCGTCGTCCCGATGGTGTTGGGCAGGATGTGCTTCAGCACGATCCGCCGGCCGCCCGCGCCCATCATCCGGGACGCGGCCACGTACTCGCGGACCTTGATCGCCAGGGCCTCGCCGCGGACCAGGCGGGTGATGCCGAACCAGGAGGTCAGGCCGACCTCCAGGATCAGCATGGTCTTGCTCTTCCCGTAGACGCTGCTGAGGTAGATCAGCAGGAAGATCAGCGGGAAGGACATGAAGGAGTCGATCACCCGCATCATCAACGCGTCGATCCAGCCGCCCAGGTAGCCCGCGACCGCGCCGTACAGCGCGCCGAGGACGGCGGCGATCAGACCGGCGGCGAGGCCGATCTCCAGGCTGGTCTGCCCGCCGACCATCACCTTGCCGAGCTCGTCGATGCCGTCGTTGTCCGTGCCGAGCGGGTGCCCGGCGCCCGGCGGCAGGGTGACGGCGGAGAGGTTCACCACCGAGGTGTCGGCGTGGTAGAACAGCGGGCCGAGGAAGCAGAAGGCGATGATCGCGACCAGGACGACGACCGCGACCAGGGCCAGCCTGTTCTCGGCGAAGACCTCCGCGCCGCGCCGGAGCATCGAGCGGGGCCGCCCGGCCGGCTCCCCGCCCGGGGCGGAGGCGGGCCGGCCTTCCGTCGAATCGTGTGTCAGGGCCATCAGGTGAGCCTCACTCGTGGGTCCAGCACGGCGTAGCCGACGTCGGCCAGCAGCGAGCCGACCACGGTGGTCACCGCGGTGAGCAGGGTGGCCGCCAGGGTGATGCCGTAGTCGTTCTGCAGCGCGGCACGGGTGGTCAGCAGGCCGATGCCCTGGATGTTGAAGACGTACTCGACGATCAGCGCACCGCCGACCAGCGCGGGCAGCGAGAGGCCGACCAGGGTGACCATCGGGATCAGGGCGTTGCGCAGCACGTGGCCGTACAGGGTGCGGCGCCGGGAGGCGCCCTTGGCCTGGGCGGACCGTACGTAGTCCTGGGTGATCTGGTCCAGCACCCCGGAACGCATGTAGCGGCTGTAGCCGGCCACGGTGGTGACGGTCAGGGTCAGGACGGGCAGGCAGACGGCCCCGGGGTGGGTCAGCGCGTCCCCGAAGGTGGCCACCTGGTTCTGCACCGAGACCCAGTGCAGGTCGTCCTCGAACCACTGCTGGATCAGGAAGCCGATGAAGAACGTCGGCACGCCGTAGGCGACGAAGGAGAACACCGTGAAGGCGTGGTCCAGCACGCTGTTGCGGCGGGTCGCCTGGAGCAGGCCCGCCGGCACCGCGATCAGCAGCGCGAGCAGCAGCGAGGCGCCGACGATGTAGGCGGAGGCGCCGAGGGCGTTGAACAGCAGGTCGGAGATCGGGCGCTGCTGGATGTAGTCGAAGCCCAGGTTGCCGTGCAGCAGGCCGTCCAGCCAGGTCCAGTACTGCACGTAGACGGGGCGGTCCAGGCCCATCTGCTGGGTCAGGTGGGCGATGTTGGCCGGGGTGGCGTGGGAGCCGAGGATCGCCCGGACCGGGCCGCCCGGCATGAGCTGCATCAGGCCGAAGGAGATGACGGTGACCATCAGCACCGTCAGGAGGGCCTGGAACAGCCGTCGGATCAGGTAGGCCGTCACCGCCGCCCCCCGAAGGGAGCGGCGGCGACGCCGTTACGGATGGCCGTCATTTCGTGTAGTACCAGTACTCCGGCTCGTAGCCCTGGAAGGGGTCACCGGCGTCGAGGTGCAGCTTCTTGGTGACCTCGCTGATCGCGAGCGTGTTGGGGGTGTAGATGACCGGCTGGACGCCCGCGATGTAGTCCTCGTAGGCGTACAGGTCGTTGACGTCGCTGCCGGTCGTGGTCTTGACGATCAGCTGGTCCAGCTTCGGGTCGGAGAAGCTCCAGACGTTCGGCCCGGCTCCGGTGGCGAACAGCGCGTCGCCGGTCGGGTAGTAGTCGGGGGCGTAGACCCAGCCGCCGTAGAGCAGGCCCTGCCACTGGCAGCCGGCCGGCTGCGCGTCGCTGCAGGCCACGCCCTCGTTGCCGATGGTGTTCTGGGTCTGGCTGACCATGGTGATGCCGATGCCCGCCTTGGCCGCATCCGAGCGCATGTCCGCCGCCATGGTGTCCAACGCGGCCTGGCCGGAGGGGTAGTCGAGCGTGAACGCGGCCTTGGTGCCCGCCGCGATGCCGGCGCCGCACTGGTTCGGGCCGGTGCCCGGGTCGGTGCAGGTGGCCGGGACGCTGTCGGTGTTCCAGCCGTGGCTGCTCAGCAGCTGTTTGGCGGCCGCCGGGTCGTAGGTGGCGCGCTCGGACTGGCTCTTGGGGGAGAGCGGGTTGCCGGCCGGGAGGCTGGGCACGGCGCCGGTGCTCGGGTAGCCCCAGCCCTTCCAGATGCCGTTGATGATGCCCTGCTGGTCCACGGTGTCCTGGACGGCCTTGGTGAAGTAGGGCTGCTTGAACAGCGGCCCTACGGCCGGGTTGGCGAAGTTGATCTGGTAGTACGAGATCTCGTCCAGGTAGGTCGGGGCCGGGATGTAGTAGCCCGCGCTGCTCAACGGGTTGCCCGCGTCCGGGTTCTTGGCGTTGAAGGTCGGGGAGTTCTCGGCCGGCAGGTAGCCGACGTCGATGGCGTTGGCGCCGCCGCTGCCGGCCTTCAGGTCCGCGTACTCGGTGGTGGCCGAGGTGTAGGGGACGAAGTCCACCTCGTCGAGGTGCGGCTTCTGCGGGCCCGAGTAGGCGGTGTTCGGCACGATCCCGTACGCGCCGGAGGTGCCGTTGTAGTTCTTGAGCTTCCACGGGCCGTCGACCACCGACCACAGCGGGCTGCCCGCGAAGTCGCCACCCTTGGTCGACTGCGCGCTGAGGTAGGCGTAGTCGGCCGCGCAGTCCTTCGCGGCGGCGTCCGAGCCGAACGCGTCGCTCGCGCAACTGCCCTTCTGCCCCTGGCCGGTGAGGTCCCAGGCGAGCGGCATCGGGGTGATCTGGCTGAGCTCGTCGTCGGTGAACCAGGTCTGGTTGACCGGGGTGTTGAGGGTCAGCGTCAGGGTCTGGCCCGAGGCGGTCGCCGAAGCCACGTTGTCCGGGAAGTACTTGGCGCCGATCGCCGGGTTCGGCGGGGTGTAGTAGCCGCTGTTGGACGACTCGGCCTTGGCCATGTTGATCCAGAACAGCACGTCCTGGGCGTTGACGTCCTCACCGTTGGACCACTTCCACGGCTTGACCTGGACGGTGACGGTCGTGCCGTCCGCGCTCCAGGTGGGCGCCTCGCCGAGGGACACCTCCGGGTCGAGGGTGACCTTGTCGTTCAGGCCCCAGTAGTACAGGGGGCGGTAGAACAGCTCCTGGAACTGACTGGTGTTCACCGTGCTGACCTGAGCCGGGGAGTCGAACGGCCAGATGGCGTCCGGGAAGGTGGACGGCGCCTCGGCGACCCGCACCACACCCCCCTGCACCGCCGCTCCGGCCGGCCCCGGGTTGCCGCTGCCGCCGCCCCCACCGCCGCCACTGCAGGCCGCGGCGGTTGCCACCACCGTGACCAGCGCCACCACCTGCGCGAATCTGCGCGCTCCTGCGGACTTCGTCATCCTTGACTTGCCCCTCTCCCCCACGTGAACACCACGAGTTCTTTCCTTGCGCGACCTGACGGTTCGCCGACGCGGGCATGGCGATGCCGTGGCCGGGCAAGGTGAGCGGCTTTCCCGACGGCGGGAAGGCACCGGCGTCCGTGGGCTTCAGCCGCTTGCTGCGTGCTGGCCCTGCCCCGTCCGGTGCTATTAGTTAGACCGATTTTTCGAACAGAGAGAAGCCTTGGGGACGACTCGTGTTCGTCAAGTTTCCATCAAGGAAAGGATCTTGACGCTGCGTCGCATGGTTCCGGCGGAGGGACCGGCCGGAGTTCTTACCTGCCTTTGTCGTCGCTCTGCCGAACCGCTGACCGGCACCCGGCAGGGTCGTGCCCACACCGACCGCAGGACGCGCAGGACGTACGGAGGGCACCACGATGACGACGAACACGGGAGCGGGCATGGCGACGGGCATGGCGACGGAGACGACCGGCGCGACCGCGAGCCGGGCGAAGGAGCCGGCCCGCCGGAGCGGGCTGGCCGCCGCCGCGCTGGCGGTGCTGGCCGCAGTGCTGCCGGTCACCACCGCCTCGCCCGCGCAGGCCGCCTCCACCGGGGCGGCGGGCCGGCCCGCGTGGTGCCCGACCGTCCCCGGGCACCAGGTCGACTGCACGACCATGCGCCGCCCGCTGGTGGCGGACGAGCCGCGCCTGGGCGGCATCGGCGTGAGCTACGCGGTGGTGCGCCACAGCCGCCCCGGCCCCGCCCGGGGCACCATCGCGCTCAACCCCGGCGGCCCCGGCGAGACCCTCATCGACCGCGCCGACCAGGTGGCCGGGGCACTGCAGGGGGTGCTGGACGACTACGACCTGCTCCTGCTGGACCCGCGCGGCACCGGCCGCTCCGGCCGGCTCCCCTGCGACGTCACCGAAGCCGACTACCGCTTCGCCCCGCGCCCCGCCCAGCGCGAGCTCGTCGCCGACTGCGCCGGGGAACTCGGCCCGCGCGCCCGCGGCTACACCAGCGCCGCCACCGCCGACGACCTCGATGCCGCCCGCGCGCGGTTGGGAGCCCCGAAGCTCGTCCTGTACGGCCTGTCGTACGGCACCTACCTGATGCCGGTCTACGCCGACCGCCACCCCCAGCGGGTCGAGTCGATGGTGCTGTCCGGCGCCTACCCGCTCGCCTTCGACTCCCTGGCCCGGCCCGGCGCCCAGCAGGTCTCCCTGACGCTGCGCCGGATCTGCGAGCGCAGCGGGGCCTGCGACCCGGAAGGCGCCGTCCGAGACCTCGCCGCCACCGCCGAGCGGCTGCGCACCCGCCCGCTGGTGCTGACCGCCTCCCTCGGCGGCAGGCCGCGCACCGTGGTCTTCAGCGAGGACAAGCTCGCCGACCTGATGTACGAACCCGCCACCCGAGGCATCGGCCTGCACCCCGAGGAGCCCGGTCTGCTCGGCGCGCTGCCGGCCGCCCTGCACGCCCTCGCCACGGGCGACGACGCACCGCTGACCGCCCTGGTGCGCGCCGAGGTCGAGCACACCGGCACCGAGGACCAGGCCTCCTTCCTGGCCGTCACCTGCAACGACTACGCCCGCGCCTGGGACCCGGCCGCCCCGCCCGCCGAGCGCCGCCGCCAGTACCGGGCCGCGCTGGCCGCCGCCGACCCGGCCGACTTCGGGGCGTTCAGCGTCAAGGGCTGGACCGAGGGGCAGACCGACGGCGGCGACAACTGCCTGTCCTGGCCGCGCCGCGGCACCGCCGACCCGCAGCCGACCGACCTGAAGAACGTGCCCGACGTGCCCGTCCTGGTGCTCTCCGGGGACCTCGACACCAACACCCCCGAGGCCAACTCCCGTCTTTCCGCCGCCCAGTTCCGCCGCAGCGCCTTCGTCTCGGTGCCCAACAGCGGGCACATCCCGGAGATGGAGTCCACCGGCTGCGCGGTGGACATCTCCACCCACTTCATCCGCACCGGCGCGGTCGGCGACACCTCCTGCCTCGCGCACATCCCCCCGGTCCCCGTCGTCCCGGTCCCCCGCTGACCTGCCGACCCCCTGACCGGCCGCCCGACCCGCCGACCGACCGCCCCCGACCGGCATGACCACGCCCGCCACCAGCGAAGATGACACCATGACAGATCCCACCGCCGCCCGGCGCACCGTCCTGGTCGTCGAGGACGACCCCGGCGTCCGCAACACCCTCGACCACCTGCTGCGCTTCGAGGGCTACCGGGTACTCACCACCACCGACGGACAGGAGGCCCTGGAGCTCCTGGAGCACCGGCGCCCCGACCTCGCCGTGGTGGACGTGGTCATGCCCCGCCTCGACGGCCTCGCGCTGTGCCGGATGCTGCGCCGGCGCGGCGACCGCCTGCCCATCCTGGTCCTCACCGCCCGCCACCAGCTCGGCGACCGGGTCGCCGGGCTCGACGCCGGCGCCGACGACTACCTGGCCAAGCCCTTCGCCACCGAGGAACTCCTGGCCCGCATACGCGCCCTGCTCCGCCGCACCGAGCCGCTCGGCGGCGAGAGCGCCGAACTCGGCCTCGACGACCTCGCCCTGGACCCCGGCGCCCGCCAGGCCCACCGCGGCGGGCGCCGGCTCGACCTGACCAAGACCGAGTTCGACCTGCTGGAACTGCTCCTGCGCAACCAGGGCACCGTCCTGACCCGCCACCAGATCTACGAACGCATCTGGGGCTACGACTTCGACACCGACTCGCGCTCACTCGACGTCTACATCGGCTACCTGCGCCGCAAGACCGAGGACGGCGGCGCGCCCCGGCTGATCCACACCGTGCGCAACGTCGGCTACACCGCCAGGACCGCCTGATGCTGCGCACCAGGATCGGCCTCGTGGTCCTCGCCTCCGTCCTGCTGGCCATCGCCGTACCCGTCACCGCCGCCTACCGCGGCGTCAGCACCCTGATCGCCGACCAGCTCGACCGGAGCCTGGAGGACCGGGCCCACACCGTGCTCGCCGCCCTGGACCTCGACCGCCCCCCGCCCGCACGGCCCGACACCGTCGAACAGCTGCTGCTGCCCGACGGCACCACCCGGCCGCTGGGGGCCCCGGGCGGCCCGGCGCTGCCGGTCTCGGACCGGGCCCGGGAGGTGGCCCGTACCGCGCAGGGCGCCCACCAGGAGGACGCCACCGTCGACGGCACCCCCTACGGCATCCTCACCAAGGCCCGCCCCGACGGGCAGGGCGCGGTGATGATCGGCCAGACCTACGCCGGGGCGCAGACCGTCGACGACGCGTTCCTGCGCCGCATCACCTGGACCAGCGCCGCGGCCGCGGCCGCCTCCGCACTGCTCAGCTGGCTCGTCCTCGGCCGGATCCTGCGCCCGGTGCGGCGCCTGGCCCGCGCCGCCGAACACATCACCACCACCCGCGACCTGGCCACCCCGCTGCCCGCCGCCGGCCGCGACGAAGTCGGCCGCCTCACCCGCGCCTTCGAGGCGATGGTCGGCGCCCTGCGCCGCTCCCGCGACCAGCAGCAGCGCCTGGTCCAGGACGCCAGCCACGAGCTGCGCACCCCGCTGACCTCGGTACGCGGCTGCGCCGAACTCCTCCAGCGCGCCCGCGGCCGGCTCGCCCCCGCGGACGAGGAGCAGATCCTCGCCACCCTGGTCACCGAAACCGTCGCACTCGACGAACTCGTCCGCGAGCTGGTCGAGTTGGCCACCGACCAGCAGACCGTGGAGGACCCGGAGCCGGTGGACCTGACGGCCGCCGCCGAGGACAGCGCCCGGCGCTTCCGGCGCCGCACCGGCCGCGAGATCACCGTCACCGCCGAACGGCCCGTGCCGGTGCAGGCCCGCCCGCGCGCGCTGCAGCGCTGCGTGGACAACCTGGTCGGCAACGCCGTCAAGTTCAGCCCGGACGGCACCCCGGTGGAGGTCCACGTCACCGGCACCCGCCTCGCCGTGCGCGACCACGGGCCCGGCATCGCCCCCGGCGACCGGCAGGCCGTCTTCGAGCGCTTCCACCGCGCCGCCGCCACCCAGTCGACCCCGGGCTCGGGGCTGGGCCTGGCCATCGTCCACGACCTCGTCGCCGCCGACCACGGCACCGTCTTCGCCACCGCCGCCCCCTCCGGCGGCGCCGAGGTCGGCTTCCACCTGCCGCCCGCCCCTCAGGACTGACGGCCCGCCCGGAGGTCGGGACAGCGGGTTGGTGATCGGCGAGCCCGGCTGAACGGAGGGGCCGGACGCCGCCGAGTCAGTGCCCGGCGGGCCGTTCGGCGTCGCGGGCGCAGCGGAAGCCGGCGTGGCCGCTGGAGCTGTCGGGGGTGTTGGAGCTGCGGGCGGCGACGCGGTAGCGGTTGCAGTAGGACTTGTGGCACAGGTGGGAGCCGCCGCGGATGACCTTGGCGGTTCCGGTGGCGGGGCCGGTGGGGTTGGCCGGGGTGGGGGATGCGGGATGGTCGGTGGTCCACCAGTCGGCGCACCACTCCCACACGTTGCCGGACATGTTGTACAGGCCGAAGCCGTTCGGCGCGAAGGAGTCGGCGGGGGCGGTGGCGCGGTGGCCGTCCGCGGCCGTGTTCTTCGCCGGGAAGGTGCCGCGCCAGATGTTGCAGCGGTGGGTGCCGTCGGGATCGAGTTCGTCGCCCCACGGGTACCGGGCCTGTTCGAGTCCGCCGCAGGCCGCGTACTCCCACTCCGCCTCGGTGGGCAGGCGCTTGCCGGCCCAGGAGGCGTAGGCGTGCGCGTCGTTCCAGGAGACGTGGACGACGGGGTGGTCGCCGCGGTCGGCGACCGTGCTGCCCGCGCCCTCGGGCCGGTCCCAGGCGGCTCCGGTGACCGCGCACCACCAGGGGGTCCGCTCCACCCGCGCGGCGGTGCGCCGCACGGCGGCCGGGAGGAAGCCGGCGAAGACGTAGGACCAGCCCAGGCGTTCGGCGTCCGTGCGGTAGCCGGTGTCGGCGGCGAACACGGTGAACTGCTCGTTGGTGACGGCGCGGGCGTCGATGAGGAACGGGTCCAGCCGGACCTGCCGCACGGGGCCTTCGCCGTCGTCGGGGAAGCCTTCGGAGTCGTCGGTGCCCATCAGGAACTCGCCGCCGGGCAGGAGGACCATGCCGTCCGCGGGCCCGGCGGGACGCGGGGCCGCGAGGTGGAGCGGGCGGATCGCGCCGGGGCCTCGCGAGGGCGTGCAGCAGGGCGCCGAGGGCAGGTTCACGGGTTCCTCCGGGAGTGGGTTCAGCCGGGACTGGGTTCAGCCGGCCGTGCAAGGCGGGCCGGGGTCAGGCCAGGGCTGCCCGGCGCCTGAGGTCGAGCTCCCGCTGCACCCGCTCCACGTCTTTCGCGTAGGGCAGGTGGAGGAGCGTCAGGAAGGCGCCGTTGACGAGCATGAGGACCACCAGAACCGCCAGGAACACCGGGCGGAGTCCGACCGCCTGGCCGAGGAAGCCGGCGCCCAGGCCGAAGGCGGCCCACGCGAGGGCTTCGAAGACCGAGACGTAGATCGTGAAGGCGGTGGCCCGCAGCTCCGGCGGGGTGACCGCCATGACCATCGGCCGGTTGAGGCTGGGATTGACGCCCTGGGCGACACCCATCAGGCAGAAGAGCAGGGCGTACGCGCCGATGCCGCGGTAGTGGACCTGGGTGCCCAGGAAGGCGAGGACGGCGAAGGCGACCTGGGCGCCCTGGAGCGCGCCGGGAAGCCCGTGGCGGGGGCTGCGGCGGGTGGCCCAGTCGGCGAGGAAGCCGCCCAGCAGGGTGCCCAGCAGGTATCCGATGCCCAGCGGCATCAGGACGACGGCGGCTCGCTGGGTGGTGAAGCCGAACACGTCCACCAGGTAGACGACGGCGAACGAGGAGAGCAGCAGGTGTCCCGAGAGCAGCCGCGACACCAGGAGGATCGCGAAGCTGGGGATCTTGAACAGCGAGACGACGGTGGCCAGGTCGACCTTCGTCCGGGACTCGCGGGTGGCCCGGTCGAGGTCGGCGAGTTGCCGCTCGGCCGCGCCGCGGCCGGGGTCGCGGAAGCAGAGCAGCAGCACCACGCCGAAGAGGATGTTCAGGACGCCGACGCCCCACAGCCCCCAGCGCCAGCCGTCGTGGACTCCCGCCAGTTGCCCGATGAGCGGGCCGAGCACCGAGCCGGCCAGTGCGAGCGCACCGTAGAGGGCGCCGACGGCGCGGCCGCGCGACGCCGGGTCGAACAGGTCGCCGATGATCTCGGAGACCAGCGGCTGGGCGGCCGCGTAGCCGGCGGCGAGGACCGTGAGGAAGACCAGCAGCTCGGTGAAGTTCCGGGAGAAGCCGGCGGCCACGCCCCACACCCCCCACAGGCCGGTGGACAGGACCAGGACGCTCTTGCGCGACCAGCGGCGTGCCGCCCACACCCACAGGGGGGCCGCGAGCACGCCGATCAGCTTGCCGGCGGCGGTCAGGACGCCGAGCGAGCCGAGGGTGAGGCCCAGCGCGTTCCTGATGACCGGGAACAGGCCGGTGACCAGGCCGGCCTCGGTGCCGTCGACCAGCATGGCGCCGCCGAGGACCGAGAGCTGGGCCCACCGGCCTCTGACCGGGGGTGGGCCGGTCCTCGTGGCGGGCCCGGAGGTGCCCTCGATAAGGTCGGACATGCGCGACTCCGCTCTTCGCATCGTTCGTCACAGGGGCAGTGCGGGGGAAGGGGGCGTGCTCGCCGGTGACGGGGCTGCAACCCCGTCACCGGTACGTGGTGCGCCGGCTGGGTCGTGCGCCGGCGGGATCGTGCGCCGGCTGGTCAGAGAGCAGCGAGTTCCTCGGCCACCCGGCGCAGGGCCGACACGTCGGTGAGGCCGCCGGCCAGGGCGGCGACGTCGATCAGCGGCGTCGGGCCGAGGAACTGCAGGAACTCGGAGTCGACGATGCCGGGCAGGTGCCTGCGCATCACCTCCACGGCGACCGGGTCGGAGATCAGGGCGAACACCGGGGTCCGCAGCGAGAATCGTCCCGAGGGGTAGTCCTCCGGGCGGGGCAGCGGCTCGGCGGTCCGGTCGGCCTGCTCGCGCTGGGCGCGGACCAGCAGGTGCTCCGCGCCGACCGGGCCCTCGGCGGGCAGGCCGAGGCGCTCGTACTGGCTCGGCGGCGCGTCGCCCGCGCGCATCAGCTCCACCAGCAGGGTCGCCATCCGCAGCTCGGCCGTGTCGTCGACGAGGGGGGTGCGCTGCTCGGGGTCGCCCTCCAGGTCGAACAGCAGGGTGCCGTGCTGATAGGGGTTGATGAAGGTGCGGCCGGGGACGCGCAGGGTGCGCACGCCCTTGGTGAAGGTGAACGGCTCCGCCAGCTCAAGATCCGCCAGCTCGGCCGGGGAGAACCGCCCGCGCATGTGGGTGGGCATCAGCGTGTGCTCCAGCAGCGGCGCGTTGTGCGCCGTGGCCGGGGCGCGCATGTAGACGTAGCGGCCGTCGGTGACGTTGACGTGGCCGCCGTGGATTCCGAACAGGGCCGCCTCCCGCACCGGGGTGTCCTCGGCCACCGGCAACGGGCGGCCCTGCACGTCCGCGGGGCGCTCGATGCCGAAGTACTCCAGCAGCGTCGGTGCGAGGTCGATCGTCTGCACCAGGGCCCGGCGCCGTTCCCCGGCCCTGCCGGCCCGCGGGTCCCACACGAACAGCGGCAGGTGGACCAGTTCGTTGTACCAGGGCTGGACGGTCTTGCCCCACCAGCCCTTCTCCCCCAGCAGCAGGCCGTGGTCGGTGTTGACGATCAGCAGGGTGTCGTCCCACAGGTCCTGCTCGTCCATCAGGTCCAGCACCCGCCCGAGGGAGTGGTCGCACATCGACAGCAGCGCCGCGTACTCCAGCCGGGCGTGCTCGACCTGGCCGGGGGTCTCCACCACGCGCTTGTAGTCGGGCCAGTCGAAGTGCGGGCCTTCGTAGTCGTGCGGGTAGAGGTCCTTGAACCGCTGGTGGCTGAAGAACGGCTCGTGCGGGTCGAAGGTCTCGATCTGCACGAACCACCGGTCCGCGTCCCGGTTGGTGCGGACGAACTCCAGGCCCGCGTCGAAGGTCAGCGTCTGCGGGTGGCGGTCCTCGGTCGCCAGGTGCGGGCGGTTCACCCAGTCCTGCCGGTAGGACTCGAACCGGAGCTTCTTCAGGTCCTCGGGAATCTCCGGGTCGGCCACCTGGCCCTTCCACGGGTCGCCCTCCTGGCCGCGGAAGAACTCCCAGGTGTTGTACCGGCCGTGGTAGGTGGCGCCGCCGTCCTCCCAGTAGTGCGGGTGGTCGCTGACCAGGTGGGTGTACACCCCGTTCTGCTTGAGGAGTTCGGGCATGGAGTCGTCGAACGGCTCCAGCGGGCCCCAGCTGCGGTGCAGGAAGTTGTACCGGCCGGTGTGGATCTCGCGGCGGGCCGGCATGCACGGCATCGACCCCGCGTAGGCGTGGTCGAAGGTGACGGACCGCTGGGCCAGCCGCGCGAAGTTCGGCGCGTGCGTCCAGTCCCCGCCGTAGGGCGGCAGCATGTGCCGGTTGAGGCTGTCGAACATCACCATGATCGCCTTCATGCGGCGCTCCCCTCTCCGGCCGGTGGCGTCTTGTGCCCCGGCTGCCACTGTTCGAGACGCCGGAGCATGCGCTCCAGCCAGGCCACCCACGCGTCCATCGCGCCGGCGCCGTACTGGTGCAGTTCCTCGTAGACCTCGCGGGCCAGTTCCTGGTCCAGCTCGGGCAGCGGGTCCTCGAAGCGGACCGTGCGGTCGCGGGGCCGGTTGCGGGCGATCTGCTCGCGCCGGTGGTCCAGTTCGGTGCGGATCAGCCGGATCGCCGCCTCGCGGTCCAGGACCGCGGCGAAGGCGAAGCGGGAGAGGAAGTCCGCGTCCTGGAACCGGCTGGGCGGCTCGTACGGGGAGCGCACCCACTCCATCAGCGCCTCCCGCCCCACGGGCGTGAGCCGGTACACCTTCGCGTCGGGACGCCCCTCGCGCGGATCGACCTCGAACGCCACCCAGCCGTCCGCCACCATCCGCCCCAACAGGCGGTAGATCTGGCTGTGGTGGGCCCGCGAACGGAGGAACTGACCCTCCGTCTCGACCCACTTGCGCAGGTCGTACCCGCTGAACGGCCGGCCGGCCAGCAGGGCGAGCAGGACGTACTCGAACTGCATCGAGCCCCCTATGTGCGGAATCACTTATGTGCTCAGTGTTCTATCCGCGACATGGGGGCCGTCAACGCGGCGGGCGGCGAATTATCCAACCGTTCATAGGAGTTCACGGTGATTCACAGTGCGCAGCACCTGCGCCACCGGCGGGGATGCCCGGTGCGATCGCGATGGAGCCGGCTCCTCCCGGGAAAACGGGCGCCCCGCGGCGGTTCGGGCGAACCCGGAACCGCCACGGGGCGGGCCATGCCGGTCGTCACCGGATCGGCACGGTCGCCAAGCTGCGCGACCGTGCCGACCGAAGAGCGATGCTCAGTTGAAGACCAGGACGTCGGTGCGCATCGGCAGCGGGCTGTTCCAGCCGATGTTGATCTTGAACGTCACCAGTCCGTTGCCGGGGGCGATGCTCGACACCTGGAAGGGCGCCGCACCGACGAACCGGTTCCCGCTGTTTCCGTCGATCTCGGAGGCCGTGATGACGACCGTCGAGTTGATCCCGATGACGTTCCAGGCGATCTGGAGGTTGAACGTCCCGTTCCCCGGGGTCCACGTCCACCACCCCCGCCACACGGCGCCGACGTTGCCGCCGATCGCCGCGAGGCCCTGGTCCCGGTCGGCGGGCTGCGAACTGCTCGCGATCCGCGGCACCTCGATGGAGGAAGATTCGGCTGCGGCCATGACGGCTCCCCTCGCGCCGGGAGAGCCCCCATGGGCTCCCCGAATACTTAGAGTGTCCGTTAATGCGCACAGCGTTACAATCACTCGTGGGAGTGAACCTCCGGCGCGTCGCCGCGCTATCCACACGAACACCGTCCGCACCCGCCGCCCGCGCGCCCCCCTGGGGCTTTCGTTATGTCCGGCGACGAGGACGGCGTAGAGGTTCGCCGCGGGGGTGCCCGGCTCGCTGTTGCGCTCGCGCCATCCAAATGTGCTTACCGCAGTGGTAATTGACGAAGACCCGGGAACAGGTCGTCGACACGCCCGACCCGCCCCCGGCGGAGGTTCAGCGGGTGCCGCAGAAGACGGTGTCGAGGAACTTGATACTCGCCTCGTTCTGCGCCGTCTGCTCGGCATCATCGCCCCGCGGGGTGTAGGAGAGCGCGACCTGGCGGTCGGCGGTGCCCCACAGCTGGGTGGAGAAGCCGAAGGTGCCGCCGTTGTGGCCCAGCACGGTGGTGCAGGAGAGCGTCGCCTGCGCCAGCCCCATCCCGTAGTCGACGTCGTGCGAGCCCGGCACTGTCTGGAGCATCGTGGTCATCTCGCGCTGCTCCGCCGGACGCAGCAACTTCCCCTTCAGCACGGCCTGCTCGAACCGGACCAGGTCATCGGTGGTGGAGATGATCTCTCCGGCGGCGCCCGCCCAGGACGGGTTCTGGTCGGTGACGTCGAAGTCGGTCTTCTTGACGTTCCCGGTGCCGGCGCCGTCCACGGTGGTCCAGTAACTGTGGGCGTGCGGGCCGGGGATCGTGGTGGAGCGGCCGGGGACCGTGGTCTTCGTCATCCCGAGCGGTCGCAGGATGCGCTGACCGACCTCCTGTCCGTAGGGGTGCCCGGTGACCTGCTCGATGATCAGGCCGAGGATGTTGAAGTTGGTGTTGGAGTAGCCCCATTGGGTTCCAGGCTCGAAGTTCGGCGCGTGGGAGACGGATGCGGTCACCAACTGGCGCGCGGTGAACGTACGGTTCAACCCGCCCTGGGCCAGCCACGTCCGGAAGACGGCCGGGTCGTTGAGGTTGGGAAAGACGTCGGTGCCCTCGTTGGTGGCGTCGAACAGGCCCGTGCGCTGGTTGAGCAGCTGGCGGACGGTGATGTTCTGCCCGTTGGGGACCAGCCCCGGCAGGTGGCTCGACACCGAGTCCTCCAGGCCGAGCCGGTGCTCGCCGACCAGTTGCAGCACCGTGGTGGCGACGAAGGTCTTGGTGACGCTGCCGATCCGGAACCGGCCGTCACCACGGACGGGCGCCTGACCGACCAGGTCGGTCACCCCCGTGGCACCGCGCCACCGCTGGTCGCCGTCACGCACCTCGGCGATCGCGGACACCGCCTTGGCGTCGGTCAGCCCGTTGAGGGCGAGTTGCAGCGGACCGCCACGCAGGCGGGCCGACGAAGCTGCGGAGTCCTCGGCTCCCGCCGCAGCGGCGGAGGCGGGTGACGCGGACACCGCCAGACAGAAGGCTGCGATCAGGGCACTGGTCAGACGACGAGACATGGAGCTTCCCTTCACTCGGGCGAACAGGAGTTCGCCACGAGTCAGCCTGTCAGCGCCGCCACCGGGGGATCATCACTCCGGATGAGGACCCGTCCATCCTTCAACAGGCTTACGAGATCGACACCTTAGGACACCAAAGAGGTACGTGAGGGGTCGTCCGGCGGCCGCATCCGGGGATGCGCCCGCACGCTCGGTCGAGTTATGGCCGGGGGGAGCCTCCGGTCTGGTGGCTCCCCCCGGCGTTCGGCACAAGGTCCCATTCTGCGGCCGGTCAGCCGGCGCTGACGACCGTGCCGCAGATGATCGTTCCGTTGAGCGTGACCGTTTGACCGAGGTCGTAGGTGGCGGCCACCTCCGTGTCCGTGAGCGTGACCGTCCAACCATCGCCGGTCTTGGTCGCCTTGACGCCGGTCGCGTTGTTCTTCACGTAGCCGCCGACGTGGGCGGCCGTGCTGACCGGCATCATCCAGCCGGTGCCCGACTCGACGCCGGCGACGCTCGGACCGCCGGCGTTCTGGTCCGACGGCGCCTGGAAGGACGTCAGCTCACCCTTGATGACGGTGCAGGTGCTGTCGGTGGCCTTGATGGAGCCGGACTCCACGCCGCTGAAGGTCACGTCGGCGCTGCCCTTGCCGGCCTTCCCCGGCGCGCTGGCGGGGGCGCCCGCCGCTGGGGGCGCTGCCGCGTCAGCCGGCGCCGCACCCGCGGACGTCGAGACCGCGGCCCCAGGTGCGGTGGCGCTCTTGGCCGGGCTCGACGATCCACATCCGGCGAGGGATATCAGCGTCGCGCCGGCGATGAGCCCGATGACGGCACGTCGTCGGTGGAGTTCGGTCCGTGACATGTTCTTGCCCCTGAATCTCGCGTGTGAGTATTTGACGATCACCGTGCAGAGTGCGGTCGGCGGCTGTCCGTCACGGGACGGAGGCCGAATGCCGGGCCGGTGTTCTGCGCTGTGATCTCCATGCCCGGCACCCTAGCCTGACGGTCTGACAAAAAAGTGTTCGCACTCGGATTGGTAGACACCGATCCGCCTGGCAGCAAAACGGCCGCCCCTGACCCGCCATACGGAAAACCGGATTCCTCCCCGGCCTGAAGACTCGGACATCCTCCGGCCTCCGGGTGAAGCGTCGCACGGCCCCGTGGGGACTGCGCAGGGGGCCAGGTACCGGGTGATCGGGAGTCACGGAAAGCCACGCAACGCAGGGTCCCCGGGCTCCCATCGATGCCCCCTTCGGCCCCAGCACGGGAGTCCCCTCATGCACGTACGCTTCCGCCCGTCGAACAGGGTGTCATTGTGACGGTGTGAACGAAGGGCTCGTTACTGACTTCGGCTCGCCAGGGTGAGCTTTCCTGAAGTCCCTGATGGGCTTGGTGTGGTGGCTGTGTTCGGCGATGTGTGAGATATGCAGATGGGGGCGGGCTGGGCGCTGAGGGGCGGCTGCGCCAGGAGTCGGTGGGGATGCGGGCGGCCGAGTTGTTCGAGCAGAGGATCAAGCCGTCGGAAGTGGCACGGCGTCTGGCGGGTGAGCCCGAAGTCGGCGTACCAGTGGCATGAGTTGTGGCGGGATGGCGGTGTGCAGGCTCTGGCCTCTCGCGGCCCGGGCGGGTCTCGGTGCCGTCTGTCGTCGCGGTGGAGAACTCCTTGCCCTCCGAGCGGAGCTGGCCGCCCTGCGGGCGGACGTCGCCCGCAGGGCCGCGGCCGGAGGCTGATCCGATGGCCGCGGCCCGATCACGCCGCTGAAGCCGACCCCTCGCCCAGCCGTTGTCGTCGGTCCAGCAGGTCTGCTCCGCCGGCACCGTCTCCACGTCGGAGCCGGCGACTCCGTCTGCTTCGGCGGCTCCGCCCCGCTGCTGATGGACACGCACGTGGAAAAGCGGAACAGGGCGCCGTGGCGTGGGCGCGCTCGCATAGGCTGCCGTCTCATCCGGCCCACCGTGACAAGGACCAGCCCATGCGCAGCCGTACCGGTATCCGTCTGATCGAGACCGCCGACGCCGCCCCGATAGCCGCGCATCGGGTGCGGGACGTCGAGGCCTTCCGGCCGTGGGAACCGGCCCAGCCGGCCGAGTTCTTCACCCCGGAGGGCCAGGCGGAGCGGATCGACGGGCTGTTGGCCGGTTACCGGGCCGGCACGGTCTGGCCGGGCGTCGTGCTCGCCGACGACCAGGTGATCGGGCAGATCACCGTCGCGGGCATCCTACCGCAGCCGCACCTGCGCCGCGGCTCCGTCGGATACTGGATCGCCAGTGTCGCCCAGAATCAGGGGCACGCCGGGCGTGCCGTCGAACTCGCGCTCCGGGTGATGACGGACGAACTCGGGCTGCACCGCGCCGAGGCGTCCACCAGCCTGGAGAATGTGGCGTCGCACCGGGTGCTGCGCCGCCACGGGTTCAGTCCGTACGGCGTCGCGCACTCCTCGATCTTCCTCGACGGCAGCTGGCGGGACGGGCTGCTGTGGGAGCGGATCCTCGGCGACTGAGCGTACGTCCCCTCCGGCAACGGACGCCGGACGGTCCGTCACAGCTTCGCGGCGCGCGTCAGCAGCGAGCGGGCGGTCAGCGCGCTGGTGACGGCGGCGATGCCGGCCAGGAGCAGCATCTGCGGCCAGGCCGCGTCGAAGCCCAGCAGGGCGGAGTCCCGTAGGCAGCGGACCACGTAGGTGACCGGATCCGCCCAGGACAGCAGGCGCAGCACCGGGGCCATCTGCTCCACCGGGTAGAAGGACGGGGCGGCGAACAGCAGGACCGGGGCCAGGACGTTGACCGTCACCGTGAAGCGCTGGAAATCGGTGAACAGCGTGGCCAGCAGCAGGTAGAGGCCGTTGCAGGCGAAGGACGCCAGCACCGTCGAGGCGATCAGGGCGGCCCAGTGCCCGACCGGCCAGCGGAAGTCGAACACGGCGAGCGCGATGGCGAGTGCCACCAGGGTCTGCGCCAGGACGAGCCCCGCGCCCGCCGCCAGCTTGCCCAGGACGTAGCTGCTGCGCCGTAGCGGGTACGACCAGAGTTCGAGTTCCATCTGACCGAGCCGTTCCTGGAACAGCGACGTGCCCGCCGCGGTGGCCGCCGCCAGCATGGAGGAGAGCATCAGCGCGGGCACGGTGAACTCGGCGTAGCCGACGGCGCGTCCGTGGTACCGGACGTCGCCCACCAGGTGGGAGAGCGAGGTCGCGAACAGCAGCAGGTAGACCGCGCTCGGGGTGATCGCCAGCAGGAGGTTGGTCCGGTTGCGGGTGAGCAGGCAGTACTCGCGGTACAGGGTGGCGACGGCGTCCTGCCGCCACCGCCCGCGCGGGGCGGTGGGCGGGGCGGGCGCGGTACCGGCGGTGTCAGCGGAGGCAGCGGTACCGGCGGAGTCAGCGGTGCCGGAGGAGTCAGCGGTCGCAGTGGTCACGGTGGTTCTCCACGAGGTCGATGAACGCGTCCTCCAGCGACGGCGGGAGGTACTCCACGGACGCCGTGTCCGGGCCGTCGGAGCGCAGGCGGGTGAGAAGGGCGGGCAGCCGGGTGCGCACGTCGCGCCCGGACAGCTGCACCAGTCCGTCCGTGACGACGGCCTGCAACCCGGCCGAGCGGGCCAGGTCGGCGAACGGCTCGGGCTGCGCAGGGTCGGCCGTCCGGACGCGTACGACCTGCGGGCCGAAGCGCTCGGCGAGCTCGCGCGGGGTGCCGTCCTGGAGCAGCCGGCCCCGGTTGACGATCAGCACCCGGCCGCAGTTGCGTTCCAGTTCCTCGACGTAGTGGCTGGTCCACAGCATGGTGGTGCCGTACCGGTGGCGCAGGTCCCGCAGCAGCTCCCACATCCTCCGGCGGCCGCTGACGTCCATGCCGGCGGAGGGCTCGTCGAGCAGCAGCAGCCGGGGGCGGCCGAGCAGCGCCCGGACGATCTGGAGGCGGCGCCGCTCGCCGCCGGAGAGGGTGAACACCAGCTGGCCGGTGGCCGAGCCGAGGCCGAGCGTGTCCAACAACTCGTCGACCGTCGGGCGGACTTCGGGCCAGCGCAGGCCCTTGAAGGCGGCGGCGATGCGCAGGTTGTCCAGGAGGGACAGCATCATGTCGAAGGGCGCCGACTGGTGGACGACGCCGAGCTGGTGCTTCACCTCGCTGCCGGCCGTCGGCTCCTCGTCGAACACGGTGACCCGGCCCGTGGTGGGCGCGGTGACGCCGCAGATCAGCTTGGTGAGCGTGGTCTTCCCCGCACCGTTCGGCCCGAGCAGTCCGACGACGGCGCCGTCGCCGAGGTCGAAGGAGATGCCGTCGACGGCGTTGCGGGTCATGCCGGTGTAGCGCTTGACCAGGTTCTCGACGTGCAGCGGGGTTGTCATCCGCGCCACCCCGCGAGGTCCGACCGGCCCGGGGCCTGGTCCGGCCGGACGGGAAGAACGCCCCGGACGGCTTCGACGCGTGCGCGGACGAACTCGGCGGTGTCGGCCAGTCGCGGCGGTTCCAACAGGGTGCCGTGGCCGACGTGGAAGTCCGCCGTCCCGGGCCGCAGCGGCGGCCGTCCGCCCCAGCCCTCCGAAGGCCCGGTCGCCCGATCGCCCGAGGACCCGGTCGTCCGGTCGTCCGAGGGGCAGCCGGCGGCCCGGCCGATCAGGATGTCGACGTCGCGCCGGCCGGCGGCGGCGAGCAGTTCGTCGAGGGCGGTCCCCGGGAGCGCGCCGTACGGGGAGACGCTGACCACAGGTCGGGCCTCGCCCCTCGACAGGCCGGGCATGTCGCCGCGGCGCATCGCCGGGTGCCACCACGCGTAGGCCGGGGCCGGGCCGGGGAGCCAGATCCGGGTCCGGCCCGCCCCCCGGTCGGGGTAGGCGGCGAGCCTGGCCAGGTCCAGGGCCGCGAGCGTGACCGCTCGGCGGTACGCGGGCACGACCCCGAGGTACTCCCCGGGCCCGACCACCGGGTCGACCAGCGGGAGGTTGTCCCCCCGGGTGAGCAGCCGGCTGCCCGCCCGGTCGACCACGCGGTGCACGATCACCTTCCGGTCGAGCAGGACGACCGCCACGTCCCCCGGTTCCACCTCGTCGAAGGGCCGGGCCAGGACCGTGATCACGGTCCCGGGCTCGATCGTGGGCAGCATGCTCCGCCCGGCGGTCCTCAGCCGCGCCCTCCCCACGGCGGCGAGGGCGCTGCGCAGCAGTCGGATCTGCGACGGTTCCTCAGACACGGGCGTCACCCTGGTCCACCATCACCAGCAGGTCCTGTGCCAGCAGCCGTGCCACGAACTCCTGGACGTCCTTGGCGATCAGTGCCCGCTGCGCGGGGCTCTCGGCGCCGTGGCGCCGGGCGAGTTCGGCGACCACGTCCGGGACGGAGCGGTTCTCGGCCAGTTCCAGCCAGATCTCGGCGGCGGTGTGGTTGAGGGTGCGGAACTCCCCGCTGCGGGCGGAGTAGATCCGCACCTCGTTCAGGGAGGGGGTCCAGACCACCTCGGAGTCGATCAGGTAGTGCATCGGCGGTCCTCTCGGTCGGCGAGCGGCAGCAGGCGGCGTTCCGGGGCCTTCCAGTCCTCGTACGCCGGGTGGAGGGAGTCGTCCCGGACGAGCAACGGGCGGAACAGCTCGTCCCGTCCGGCCTTGAGCCGGGCCCCCGGGACGCCGTTCGCGCTCCACAGGCTGGCGATCATCGACTGGCGCAGGATGCGGCAGAGGTGGCGGCCGTTGCGGTGCACGTCGCCGGTCTCGGCCAGGTGGTAGGCCCGGCAGCCGCCGCCGCAGGCACCGCGGATGTAGCAGCGGCGGCAGTCCTGGAGGTTCTCCCCGGTGAAGACGTTGTTGGTCCGCAGGTCGGCGAGGACCGGGGCGGCGAAGATCTCCGCCAGCGGCTGCCGGCGGACGTTGCCCGCGATGTGGACCTGCTCGGTGACGAGCTTGCAGGGGTAGACCGTGCCGAGCGAGTTGACGTAGACCTCGTTGCCGCCCATGCCGCAATTGCCCTTCACCGAGCAGGGTTTGCTCGCTTTCGGGCCCTCCGGCAGGAGTTTGCCGGCCAGCGGGTGGGTCCAGCAGAAGTCCAGTACCTTCTGGTAGTCCGCCCAGCCGTAGTCGAAGCCGTCGGTCGCACCGCGGCCCAGGTCGGTGTGGTTCATCATCCGGACCCGGGAGATGTCGAGGTCGGCGACGAACTCGGCCAGCCGGTCGAGGACGTCGACGTTCTCGGGGGTCACCACGTGGTTGATGACCGGGGTGACGCCCGCCTGGTTCAGCAGGCGCAGGCCCTGGGCCGTCCGGGCGAAGGTGCCCTTGCCGCGGGTCCGTTCGTGCGTCTCGACGGTGCCGCCGTCCAGGCTGACCGTGACCTGGTTGAAGATCTCGGCCATCCGCTGCGCGGTTTCGAGCCGCCTGATGGTGGTGCCGTTGGTGATGATGTTGGCGGCGAGCCCGCGTTCCCGGGCGTGCCCGGCGACGGTGAACAGGTCCTTGCGGAGCATGGGTTCACCGCCGGTGAAGACGATGACCCGGGCCCCCAGGTCGGCGGCCTGGTCGACGAGGTCGAGCGACTCGGCGGTGTTGAGCTCGCCGGGCAGGGCCTTCTCCGACGAGGCGTAGCAGTAGGGGCAGCGCAGGTTGCAGCCGTCCGTGATCGCGTAGTAGACCATCGACAACTGCGGTTCCGGGGCCCGGACCACGGGGCGCCGGCCGGGCAGGTAGACCAGCCAGTTCAGGACCGCCTTCGCCAGCGCGCGTTCGACGGTGCCCGCGTCCGTGGGCAGCGTGCCCCTCGGGCGGCCCGGGGCGGCGAGGGCGCGGAGCACGTCGGTTTCCGGGGCGGTCATCAGGCACCAGGCCGCCAGCTCCGGATTGGTGACCAGACGGTCCCCGCCGTTCGTGAAGTAGACCAGGTCGTCGGGAACCACCAGGTCGTCCCAGAGTTCGAGCAGTTTCATTCTCCACCTCGGCCGTCAGGGGTGGGTGCCCGGCCCGGAGGCCGGGCACCGACCGGCTACGTGATGAGCGGTGCCGATCTCGGCAGGGCCGTCACTCGGCCGCGGGGTCCTCGATCCCGTGGCCGCTGCCGGCGCCGGAGAAGGCGCCGCAGCTGCAGGAACAGCTCATGCCGGCCTCGAACTCGTCGGACCTCATCTCCGGCTTGACCCAGGCGCTCTCAGTCATGGTTCGTGATCCCTTCCGTTGACGGGACCCGCCCTGGCGGTGCGGGTGGAATGAGCATGACGCTCAGTCAGCGCGCCTGGGGAGGGCAAGACTTGCCCTGGGTCCGGCCGTTGCCGTGTGCAGGAGGCGTGAAGGAACATGGCCGGTTGGTGTCTGTGCGACGGCACGGGGATCGCGCACGATGCATGCGTGGACACCAAGGCCGCGATACGCGAGTTCCTCGTCTCCCGTCGCACGCGACTGCGCCCCCAGGACGTCGGCGTACCCCCCTGGCAAGGCGTCCGCCGGGTCGAGGGCCTGCGCCGGGAGGAGGTCGCCGCGCTGGCGAACGTCAGCGTCGACCAGTACGTCCGCCTGGAGCGCGGCCAGGCCTCCCGGGTCTCGGACGCCGTCATCGACGCGGTCGCCGTCGCGCTGCGCCTGACCGCCAACGAGCACCGCTACCTGCGCACGCTCGCCCGCCCGGCCACGCCGCCCCGGCAGGCGGCCGGTCGCCGGGGCCCGGTGCGCCCCAGCGTCCAGCTCTTCCTCGACTCGATGCGCCGCACCCCCGCCTACCTGGTCGGCCACTGCGGCGCCATCCTCGCCTGGAACCACCTCGCCGCCCACGCCTTCCTCGACTTCGCCGACGTCCCCGAAGCCCGGCGCACGCTCGGCCGGCTCGTCTTCACCGACCCCAGGGCGCGCGACATCTACGTGGACTGGCCGACCAAGGCCCGCGAGACGGTCGCCTATCTGCGCACCGAGGCCGCCGCGCGCCCGCACGACCCGGAGTTCGCCCGGCAGATCGCCCGACTCCGCCAGGAGAGCCCGGAGTTCGCGGACCTGTGGGACCGGCACTCGATCATGGAACTCACCCACGACATCACGCGCCTGCGCACCCGCGCCGGAACGGTCGAGCTGTCCTGGGACGCCTTCCAGATGGCCGACGACGCCCACGAGTTCATCGTCGTCTACACCCCGACCACCCCCGCCGCGGCAGCCGTCCTCGCCCGCCTGGAGGGCGAGCCGGTCGACGGCCGCGACGACTCGGCAGGTCCGCGAGCCGGCGTGCTACCCGGTCAGCGCCGCGTGCAGTGGGGCCAGCAGGGAGAGGTCGTCGGTGGTGACGGTGAGGTGGGTGGCGCCGGCGGACCGCCAGGCGTCGGCGAGGGAGCGCCAGGTGTCCGGCCGGCCGGGGGCGGGGCGCAGGCGGGCCTCGATGCCGAAGGTGCTCCAGTCGCGGCCGGCTTCGGTCACCGCCGTCCGCAGTTCGGCGATGAGTGCGGCACCGCGGTCGACCCGGTTGGCGAGCAGGCCGGACATGGTGAAGCCGTCGGCGAGGGTGGCGATCCGGCGCAGTGAGCCCGGTCTTCCTCCGGTGCGCAGGGTGCCGCCGCCCATCCAGAGGGGTACGGGACGCGGCCGGGGGGTGAGGGTGACGCCGGAGAACGCGACGTGCTCGCCGGCGAAGTCCGCGGCCGGCCGCGTCCACAGCAGGCGCAGCGCATGGACCTGTTCCTCGAACAGTGCCGCACGGGTGCCCGGGGCGACGCCGAGGGCGGCGGACTCGGCGGGGTCGGATCCGATGGCGACGCCCAGCCGCAGTCGGTCGCCGCTGAGGTGGGCCAGTTGCGCGGTCTGCTTGGCGGCGAGCACCACCGGGCGGTGCGGCAGGATCGTCATCGCGGTTGCCAGCTCGATCCGGGTGGTGACGGCTGCCAGGAACGCCACCAGCGTCAGGCTCTCGTAGGCGGGAACGCCGGACACCAGGTGTTCGGGGACGGACAGGTGGTCGTACCCGAGGCTCTCCGCGGTCACCGCGAACGCGCGGAGTCCGGCGGGTGAGAGGGCCGTCGGGACGGTCCAGCCGAGGCGGAGGGTCATTTGCGGAAGGCCTCCGGGTCGGCAGTGGAGACGAACACCGCGCGCGGGCGTTCGGCGGGCAGCAACTGGGAGTTGAGGAGGTGGCGCAGTGCTTTCTCCCCGCCGGGGAGGGCGCCGGTGACGGACAGGTGGACGTGGAGGACCTGCGTGCCGTCCTCGTTCACCACCTCGGGCACGCAGTGCACGACCCCCGGGATGGCGTGCGCGGCCTGTCGGACGGTGTTCAGTGAGACCTTCTCGCCGCGCAGGACCACGAAGTCCGACAGGCGCCCGTGGAAGGTCAGATAGCCGTCGTCGATCGAGAAGGCGTCCCCGGTGGCGATGGTCCGCGGCCCCAGCAGGACTCTGCCGCTGTGCTGCCCGACCCGTCGCAGCAGTACGGTGCCGGATTCGACCAGCAGTTCACCCACGTCGTCCTGCACCCCGCGCAGTGACGCGCGCACTCCCGGCAGCGGGCGGCCGACGGAGCCGTACCGGTGCGCGGGCTCGGCGTGCGCGGCCAGGGTCGACACGCGCGGTCCGGCCTCGGTGAGCCCGTAGGTCAGGTACAGCTCCGCGGAGGGCCGCGCGGCCAGCAGGCGGGCCACCTCCGCGGGTGCGAGCCGGTCCCCGCCGACCGCCAGTGCCCGCAGGCCGCGTGGCACGAGCCGGGGGTCGGCCAGCAGTTGGCGGGCGATCGTCGGGGTCACCGCCGAGTGGGTGACCCCGCGCGCGGTGACCGCGTCGCGGTAGGCGGCCGGCGAGAACGGCGGCCCGTCGAGCACCAGTCGCGCCTTGGTCACGTACGCGGCGAACGCCTGTGCCACGAGGGCGTAGGAGTAGTACAGCGGCAGGTTCACCAGCAGGGTGTCGGCCGGGGTGATGCCCGTGGCCCCGGCGTGCAGGCGGGCGTTGTGCAGGAGCGAGGCCACCCGGTGCACGCACGCGCTGAACATCCCGGAGGTGCCGGAGGTGGACAGCAGGATCTCGCCCGGCCGGTACGGGGTGGTGGGGTGCCCGGTCGGTACGGCGAACGCGCCGCCCACCGGCGGTTGCGGCCCCGCGCCGGCCAGCCGGGTGGTCACCACGACGCCGGCCCCGACGTGCCCGGCCAGCGCGCGCACCCGCTGCCACGGCGTGCTCGGCGGCACGGCCAGCGGCACCAGGCCCAGCAGCAGCGACGAGAGCAGCACGCGCAGCAGTTCGACTCCGTTGGTGAGGCAGAGCACGACCGCGTCGCCCGGTGCCAGGCCCAGCCCGGCCAGGTCCGCCAGCACGTCGTCCACCCCGGCCGGGGCGCCGCCGCCCGTACTGGCCGGGGTTGCCTCGACCCGGGTCAGGAAGTCGGCCACCTCGGACCGGGTGAGGCTGTTCACCGGTCTTCCCGGGCGCCGGTCAGGACCAGGCAGCGACACAACTGTCCCTCTCCCGCAGCGGGTTGCAGGCCGACCAGGAGCACGTGCCGGGCGTGGCCGTCCGCGAGCCAGCCGCCGATCACCGTGAACGCGACGGGGGTGGCCCGGTCGGGGTGCGCCGCCAGCAGCAGGGACGGACCGCGCAACTCGTGGCGCAGGGCGGGCAGCCCGGCCAGCACGCCCGGGTTCGCTCCGGCGAAGCGCAGCGGCGACACCCGGGACTTCGGCACCGAGGCGGCGATGCGGCGCATCGTCCGTTCGCTCCCGGTCGCGCTCATGACCAGGATCCCGGTGTCGGCGGCGTCGTCGAGCACGGGTTCGGCGCAGTCCGCCAGTGCCCGGTCCACGGTCTCGGCGACCAGCCAGGCCGCCGGGTCGGCGTAGAAAGACGGTTTGTTCACCGCGTACTCGTCCGGGTCGCCGGCGACCACCGTCGCCGAACCCAGCACCCGTATGCCCGTCGGCACGTGTGTCACGCCCTCATCCCTTCGAACAGCAGGCACGTGTTGAACCCGCCGAACCCCAGTGTCAGGCTCAGTCCGGCGCCGGGGCCGACGGGTTGCGCCGATCCCGCGGCCAGCCGCAGCGGGGCCGCCGGATCGCGCAGCCCGAGGACCGGGGGGACTCGTCGGTGGCGCAGTGCCAGGACCGTCGCCACGGCCTCGATGGCCCCGGTCGCGCCCAGGCTGTGCCCGAACGCCCCCTTGGTGGCGAACACCAACGGGCCGTCGGCTCCGAACAGTTCCAGCAGGCTGCGCGCCTCGACCTCGTCGTTGAGCGGGGTGCCGGTCCCGTGGGCGTTGACCACCGCGATGTCCGCGGGTGCCAGGCCCGCGGAGGCCAGGCAGCGTTCGACGGCGCGCAGCACGGCGCGCCCGGACGGGTCCGGTGCGGTGAGCCCGGCGGCGTCGTTGGCCGCGCCGGCCCCGCGCAGCCGGGCGTACACCCGGGCGCCGCGTTCCCGGGCGGAGTCGGGGTGTTCGACCACCACGAAGGCCGCGCCCTCGCCGAGCAGCATCCCGTCGCGCGCCCGGTCGAAGGCCCGCAGTCCGGTGGGGCTCATCGTGCCCAGCGCGGAGTGCCCGAGCCGCTTGGCCTCGGTGACCACGTCGACCCCGCCCGCCACGCAGACCCGCCGCTCGCCCGAGCGCACCAGGGCGTGCGCGACGGCGATCGCGTCCGATCCGGCGGAACAGGCGGTCATGACGCAGACCGGGGTGCCCGGGTGCCCGACGCCCGCCGCCGCGTCGTCGGCCCACGCGTGCAGCGTCGGCTCCGCCTCGTCCAGGCAGGCGCCGAAGCTGGTGCCCAGGACCAGGCCGACCTCGGGGTCGGTGGTGGACAGGCCGGCGTCCGCGAACGCGGCGGACAGCGTCCGCCCGGCGAGCGCGCGCTGGCGCTCGCCCGCCCCGGTCCCGTACGGCACCGACGCGATGACGGCGGCGGCGGTGTTGCGCAAGGGGTGCGGCGAGTGGACGGGCGCCAGCGCCGAATCGCCCGCGCACAGCCGTTCCCACACCGCGTCCTGGTCCCGGCCCAGCGGAGTGTCCCAGGCCAGTCCGGTGATCACCGGGGTCACCACGGCCGGGCCGCCGCGGGATCGACCTTCGCCCGGCTCATCGCGCCGCGGAACCCGGCGACCGATCGGCCCTCCACGGTCACCACGGCGGAGAAGGCGAAGGTGGGGCCGGACAGCCGGTCCGCGCGGACGTCGAGCACGACCTGGTCGCCGGGCACGACCGGGGCGAGGAATCGGGACTTGACCGTGCCGACCAGGGTGACCTCGTCGTCGGCGAGCGGATCGCTGCTCAACTGGTAGAGCAGGACGCCGGACTGGGCGAAGGCCTGCATGGTGTGGCTGCCGGGCAGGATCAGCCCCGGGGTCAGGCCGCGCTCGGGCAGGTGCCCGGACAGCGCGCCCATCTCCGCCGAGACGGCGAACATGCTGCGCAGGAACACGCCGGGCTCATGGTCCAGAACCCGGTCGATGAACAGGCGGGGGTGGCGTCCGCGCACCAGGGCGGCGATGGCCGAGGTGCCCAGCGGACGTGCCTCGCGGACCGGGGTGGGAGGGGGTGCCGACTCGTTCGGGTGTCGCATCCGGGACGATTCCTCTCAGGGCCTGTCGCAGCGGTGCCGGTAGGGGCACCGCGCGCCGGGTGTCGGGGGCGACGGCGGCGAAGACGAGGTCGCCGGCCACCAGCGGGGTGCGGGTGCCGTCCTGCTCCTCCCGCAGCAGGTGTACCGCGAGGGCGAACCAGGCCGCGCCGACGTGGTCGACCCGGGTGTCCCCGATGATCACGTCGCGGTACACGGCGCTGTTGAGGTAGGTCACCCGCAGGTCGGCGACCACCAGGTCGACGTTGGCCGCGCCGAAGGCGGTCAGACCCGCGTCGTGCGCTTCGAGGTGTTCGGTGCCCACGGTCTCCATCAGCGAGGTGTAGCGGGAGAAGTGCACGATCCCGGTCGCGTCGGTGTCGACGTGCTCGACCCGGGTGCGGAATCCCGCGCTCACCACAGGGCCCGGGCGCCGGCCGCCACCCGGTCCACGATCTCGTCGGCCTGCGTCCCGGTGGTGATCAGCGGCAGCACGATCCGCAGGGTGGGGTGGATGTAGCGCCGGCCGCCGGAGCGTCTGCCCGCGCCCGCCATGAACTCCGCGTACACGCCCGCTTCGATCAACTCCCGGCGCAGCGCGCCGATCCGGTCCGCCGCCGCGGCGGTCAGTTCCACGCCGAGCATGACCCCGCTCCCGCGGACCTCGGTGAACACGTCCGGGTGGCGGCCCACCAGGGCGTCGTCGAGATGCTTGGCCAGGTCCACTCCGACGTCGGCCGAGCGTCGCAGCAGCCCTTCGGTCTCGATGTGCTCGATGCCGTCGCGGATCACCGCGCAGTTCGGCGGCCGCAGGTCGGAGGTGGTCACGGCGCCGGAGGAGCGGACGGCCAGCTCCTTGCGGGCGATCACCATCGAGGTGGACACCGTGCCCATGCCCAGGAACTTGCCGATGACGGTGATGTCGGTGGGCACCGGCCCGTCCGCGTCGCGCATGGCGAACCAGCTGCCGGTCTTGGCGAACGTCAGCACCTCGTCGGCCACCAGCAGCACGCCGTCGGCCGCGCACCGCCGCGCGAGTTCGCGCAGGTATCCGGGCGGAGGCGCGAGGATGCCCGCGTCGCCCTGGATCGGTTCGACCACGACGGCCAGCAGCCGGTCGGCGGACTCGGCGAGGTACTCCGTCAGGGCGTCGAGGTCGCCGAACGGAATGTGGTGGACCCGGACTCCGTACGGGCCGGCGGTGTCCGCGCCGGGCAGCCCGGCCCGGTAGTACCTGCGGTTGAGCAGCTGCACCAGCCCGCTGGTCCAGCCGTGCCAGGCGCCGTGGAAGGCCAGGACGGTGTCGCGCTGCTCCTTGCCCGGGCGGTGGCACAGCCGCCGGCCGTCGAAGCGGGACTCCAGCACCAGCCGCAGCGCCAACTCGTTGCCCTCCGAGCCGGAGTTGCGTCCGCTGACGTGGTACCGCCCCGCGGGGAAGTGGTCGGTCCACAGCCCGCCGGGGCCGAAGAGCCGGTCGAGGAGCTCCGCCCGTTCCAGCGAGCCCAGTTCGTCGGTGACGTTGCCGACTCCGGTGCTGCGCGCGAGCGCCGCTCGTACGACGGGGTGGTCGCCGCCCAGGGTGGCGCTGGCGTAGCCGCCGCTGGCGTCCAGCAACCGCAGCCGCCTGCCCCGGCGTTCCGGGCTCAGGTCGACCACGTCGAGGTGCAGGCCGCTGCCGCCCACGCAGGCGAACGGGAGCCGGGTGGCCCCGTAGTGGTTGAGGTGCAGGTCCGTGCCGCGCAACAGCACACCGGTCCGGTCCCCGGCGTGGTCGTCAGCGGTGACCGGGGCCGTGCTCACGCGGTGGCCGGGGGGCGGTCGGCCCCCGACAGCCGCTCGACCAGTGCCAGCACATCGCCGAGGGTGGACAACTCCCCCGCCGCGATGGCCTCGTCGGGGATGCTGATGTCGAACGCCTCTTCACACTGCACGCGCAGTTCCACGAAACCGAGCGAGTCCATGCCGTAATTCTCGCGCAGCCTGTCGTCGAGTCGCATCCGGTCGATCGGCACCTCCACCAGCACCTCGGAGTGCAGAATTCGCTTGATGGTCTGCAAAGGATTCACCAGAACTTCCCCTCTGGGTGGGTTCATTCGAACAGGCGGCGACCGGGCGTCCGGCGTGCGGAAAGGCGAGTGAGATCGCGGAAACGGTCGGGCCGAAAGCGGGCCGACGCCGATCGAAATACAAGGCGGCGCCGGCCATTCACGCTTTATCGAAGCTAGCCGAGGCCTTATCACCTGTCAATGGTCGACGATTTATCCGCCACGCACCTTCGAACACCGGATTCGACAATTCTTTTGCACGTTAGTTCGACGGCGATTCGGCCATTTCCGAGCACACGGTCCGTACACCCGCGAAAACCGGCCCGCAACGCGCCTCCCGAGCGGGCCGCGATCGACAGTCGAGCGGCAGCTATGCACCTTTTGTGCAATTTGAGACGCATCTCCGTCTGGCGCATATGCTTCTTGTCCTGGTGAATCATCCCGAACTAGCCTGAGGTCGTCCCTTTGTCCGGATGGACACAGAGCGCGGGAACGGGAACGCCATCGGGCTCCCCGGTGGCAGCGTCAGGCCTCACCCCCGGCTTCCTCCCCGTTCACTGCGAGCGCACCATCCGATGGCGCTGACCACTTCTGTCGATAGCGCTGACCATTTCTGCTTCCTGCCGACCGAAGTCCGCCTCCTTGCGCGGCTGTCGGCAGACTCCTTCGAAGGAGCTTCGAAACGCCATGAAAGTCACCCCCGACGCCCTGCGCGGCGTCACCGTGTTCGTCGGCGGCCCGATCCAGCACGCCTTGGTGCCCGGCGGGATGGCGGCGCCGATCCACGATTTCCTGAGACTGACCATCGACCAGTCGCGGCAGGCCGGCGCCACCGTGCTGTCCGCACACGTGGCCGAACGATTCGGTGCCGACACCGCTTCGTTCACCCCCGAAGAGGTGTCCGTGCGCGACTACGCATGGATGCGCGAATGCGATGTGTTCGTGCCGGTCCTGCCGGTGCTCGACGGCACCCTGCTGCGCACGGACGGCACGCACATCGAACTTGGCTGGGCCAGCGCGCTGGGCCGCCCCATCGTGGGCATCACCGACCAGCCCTTCTCCGAGTCGGCCAGCCACCTGCTCAAGGGACTCGCCCAGGTCGCCGCCGCAACGTTCCTGTCCGCCAAGGAGATCGCCAAGGACCCGGCGCTGCTGGTCGACGGCGTGCTCGCGGCGCTGGGCCGGACCAGGGCGGCGGCCTGACATGGCGGCCCCGACCCACCTGCTGGGGATGCACCTGGCCAATCCGGTCGTGGTCGGCTCCGGCCTGCTCACCGACCAGGAGCGCAACATCCGCAGGCTGCTGGAAGCCGGCGCGGGCGCGGTGGTCACCAAGACCATCCACCCCAACCCGCCGATCGGCCTGGACGAGCGCCTCGTCAGGCTGCCCACCGGAATGATCAACAGCACCACCTACTCCAAACGGTCCGTCGAGCACTGGGTGCGCATCCTGCGCGACCTGACCAGGGACGGGCTGCCGGTCATCGCGTCGCTGCACGCCGACAGCCCGGCGGAACTCGCCGAGTTGGCAGCCCGCGTGGAGGCGACGGGCTGCCGGGCACTGGAACTGGGCATCTCCTGCCTCAACGAGGAGGACGGCCTCGACGACACCCCCGAGCGAGTGCACGCCTACACCGCGGCCACCCGCGCTGCGACGCGGGTGCCGTTCTCGGTCAAGCTGGCCAGCGGGGAGGGCCTGCACGCCCGGGCGTTCGCCGCCGCCCGGGCCGGCGCCGACGCGGTGACCATCAGCGACACCCTGCCCGCCGCCGCCGTGCACCCGGAGACCGGTGACCTCCAACTCGGCGGCGTGTTCGGCTACTCCGGACCGGGCATCAAGCCGCTCGTGCTGGCCTCCCTGTGGAAGCTGCGCCGGGCCGGGTTCACCCTTCCCGTGCTGGCCTCCGGCGGCGTGCAGTCGGGCCGGGACGTGCACGACTACCTGGCGGTCGGCGCGGTGGCGGCCCAGGTGTACACCGCGCTGCACACCGACATGTACCCCACGCTCACCCGGATCGTGGCCGAGACCACCGGAACGGACAACACCGGGACGGGGAACGCCAACGCCGGGATTACCAACGCCGGGAACACCGGCCGGGGCCTCGAACCCGTCACCGGCGCGGACCGACCCGGCCGGGTGCGGCCATGACCCCCCGCAGCGCCGGGCCGCAGCTCTGCGACCTGAGCAGCGCCGACGTCCTGGCGGCCACCACCGGGCGGACCGTGGTGTGGCCGGTGGGAGCCACCGAACAGCACGGTCCGCACCTGCCGCTGTCCGTGGACACCGTGCTGGCCGAAGCGTTCGCCCGGCAGATCGCCTACGAGCTGAACGCCCTGACCCTGCCGGCGCAGTCCATCGCGGCGCGGTCGCTGCCGCAGAGCGGCGGCGGCCTGGCCTTCCCCGGCACCGTCTACGTGCGCGGTCGGTCCCTGCTGGCCTTCCTGGAGGACGCGCTGGAGTCGCTGTGCGCCCTGCCGTGGAGCCGACTGCTGGTCGTCAACGGCCACTTCGAGAACGAGCCGTTCCTCTTCGAGGCCCTCGACGAGGTGGGCCGACGGCCGGCGGCCGCGGGCAAGGAGTTCATCGCGCTGAGCTGGTGGAGCCTGGTCGACACCGACTGGCTCGCCGGGCGGGTGCCGCTCTTCCCGGGGTGGCACGCCGAGCACGCGGGGATCACCGAGACCAGCCTGATGCTCTACCTCCGCCCGGAGCTGGTCTCGGCCGCACGGCCCGACCACGCCGACCCACCCCGCCCGGGGATCTACCTGCACCCCGCCGACGTGAGCCGCACGACCAACCAGGGTGTCCTGTCGAGTACTTCGGGCTCCACCGCCGCCCTGGGCAAGGAGCTCTTCTGGCACGTGGTCTCGGCCGCGGTCGACCTGGTGTCGAAGAACAACGGACTGCTGCACGAGGAGAAGACTTGACTTCCTCCCCCGGCTGAAGCCGGGGGATTCCCCTCAGCCTCACGGCTGAGCCGCTGCGCGCGAGCGCTGCGGTCGGGATGTTTCCTGCTTCACCGACGACTGCCCGCCCGGAGTGCTCCGTTGAGGTCTTACACCGTCTCCACAGGCTGTAACCGCCAGTCCGGCGGCCAGGATGTTGCGTGCCGCGTTCACGTCCCGGTCGTGCTGTGCGCCGCAGGCGCATGCCCACTCGCGGACGTTCAGCGGCATCTTCGCGGCGGTCGCGCCGCAGGCCGAGCACAGTTTCGAGCTGGGGAACCACCGGTCGACGGTCACCAGGTCCCGGCCATACCACCGGGCCTTGTACTCCAGCATGGACCGCATCTCGGTCCAACCCGCGTCACTGATGGCACGGGCGAGCGTCCGGCTCCTGAGCATGTTCCGGACCGTCAGATCCTCGATCACGACCGTTTGGTTCTCGCGGACGAGCCGAGTGGTGAGCTTGTGCAGGAAGTCCCTGCGGCGGTCGGCGATGCGCGCGTGCACACGGGCGACCCTGAGCCGGGCCTTCTCCCGGTTGGCGCTGCCCTTGACCTTGCGGGACAGCTCCCGCTGAGCCCTGGCCAGGCGTTCCCGGTCCTTGCGCCCGTACCGGGGGTTGGTGATCTTCTCCCCGGTGGACAGCGTCACCAGACTGGTGACACCAACGTCGACGCCCACGGCCGGGTTCACGGGTGCGGGCACCGACGGGCGGTCCTCGCACAGCAGGGAGACGAACCAGCGCCCCGCACTGTCCTGCGACACGGTCACCGTGGACGGCGCAGCGCCCTGCGGCAGCGGCCTGGACCACACGATGCCCAGCGGCTGGTCCATCTTCGCCAGCGTCAGCCGGCCGTCCCGGAACCGGAACGCGGAGGACGTGTACTCGGCGGACCTGCGGGACTTCTTCCGGGACTTGAACGTCGGGTACTTCGCCCGCTTCTGCCAGAAGTTGGTGAACGCCCCCTGCAAGTGCCGCAGCGCCTGCTGCAGCGGAACCGACGACACCTCGGACAGGTAGGACAGTTCCCCGGTCTTCTTCCACCCCGTCAGCATCGCCGACGTGGCGTTGTAGTCGACCCGCTCCTGACGCAGCGTCCACGCCTCCGAACGGGCCTGCAACGCCATGTTGTAGACCTTCCGCACACACCCGAAGGTGCGCGACAGCTCAGCCGCCTGCGCATCCGTCGGATAGAAGCGGTACTTGAACGCCCGCTTCACGTGAGTCGTGGTCATGACCCACAACCTGGCGGGGCAATCCGTGCAGCTCGAATCCCGCACGTCACAGCACTGCGGTCCGCCCCGGGGGCGAAACGCAGCCACCTGACCCGCTACGCGGGCAGTCCAATTCCTCCCCCGGCTGAAGCCGGGGGTATCCACGGAGGTCCATGATGACCGTGCCCACCCTCTGCGTGAGCAACGCCGTCGACACCCTGCGCGACTTCGCCGTCCGCGCCGACGACGTCGACGAACTGCTGTCGGAGTGCTACGCCCAGCAGGACCAGGCGCTGTTCTGGGGGCCGCTGGACAAGATGCTCATCACCTACGAGCCGATCGGAGACCTGGACTGGCAGCGGAAGTTCCTGGAGATCGACGGTGTGGTGAACCTCAGCCCGGCGGGCCGCACCGGTTCGCTGTTCGCCGACATGCTCGCCGATCCCGAGCTGATGGCCGCCGTGGCCGCCCACGCCGGTCCGGGCCGCAGACTCCGGCTGATCCCGCACACCACCACCGCCGACCTGTGGCGGTTCACCGAGGCCCTGCGCACCCGGTACGACGTGGTGACCGAGCTGCCGGAGAGCCCGCCGCAGCAGCCCCTGCGCGACCTGCTGGACACCAAGACCGGCCTGCGCGACCTGGCCACCGACCTCGGCATGGCCGACGGACCCTGCCGCATCCCGCCCGGCACGCACTGCGCCGGGAAGCAGGACGTGCCGGCCGCCGTCCGGGACATGCTCGCGACCGGCACGCCGTGCATCGTCAAGGCGGATCGCGGCGAGGCGAGCCTCGGCCTGCTGATCTTCCGGCCCGGCGACGACGACATCGCCGAACGCCTGGCCGGAAGCACGTTCTACGACGAGGACCCGGTGGTCGTCGAGGAGTTCCTCCACGGCGACATCACCTTCCCGTCCGTGGAGTACATGGTGCCGGCGGACGCCCCGCCCCACCTCTGCTACACGACCGACATGCTGTTCGAGGGCGCCACGCACCTGCGCGGCAACGTCACCGCGCGCGAACTGCGCCGCGCATGGTGGTACCGCCCGCTGACCGAGGGCGGACTCCGGCTGGCCGAGGAGATGCAACGGCGCGGCTACCGCGGGCGATTCGGCATCGACGCGATCGCCCGCGACGGCGTCGTCTACCTGCACGACCTCAACGCCCGCCGTACCGGGTCGAGTCACGTGCACGAATTCGGCGAGCACCTCATCGGCCCCGGCTACCTCGACACCCACGCGGTCGGCAACTACGACTTCTACGGCCTGCCGACCGGGCTGTACCTGCCGGAAGTGCTGCGCCTGCTCGGACCGCTCGTGGCCTCGCCCCGACACGCCGACCGGGGCGTGGTCCCGACCGAGCTGACGGACCTTCAAACTGGCAGACTGAGCTGCATGTTCTACGCCCCCAGCCTCGCCGAACTGCACGACCTGATCGACCGAGCCAGGACGGCTCTGGACCTCGGCCGGTGAGCAGTACGCTGCCCGTGGTCGGGACGGCCCGGCGCTGGCTGGTGCTGACCGTGGTGCTGCTGTGCTTCCTGCCCGCCGCCGTGGACGTCACCATCCTCACCATCACCGTCCCGACCCTCGCCCACGAACTGCAGGCCTCCCCGACCGAACTGCTGTGGGCGGTCGACGTGTACTCGCTCCTGATGGTCGGACTGGTGCTGGTCAGTGGGCCGTTGGGCGACCGGATCGGGCACAAGCGGCTGCTGCTGGCCGGACTGGGCGTCTTCAGCGCGGCCTCGGCGCTGTGCGCGGTGGCACCCGGTCCGCCGGCCCTGATCGGCGCCCGGGCACTGCTGGCGATCGGCGCGTCGATGATCATCCCGGCCACGCTGGCGCTGATCCGGCAGACCTTCGGCGACGGCCGAGACCACGCGGTGGCCATCGGAGCGTGGAGCGCGGTCGCCGCCGGCGCCTCGGCGCTGGGACCGGTGGCCGGCGGCTTCCTGCTCCAGCACTTCTGGTGGGGCTCGATCTTCCTGGTCAACCTGCCGATCGTGGCACTGGCCGTGCCCGCCGTGGCACTGCTGCTGCGCAACGAGGTCGAGTCCGAACGGCAACCGTGGGAGGCCACCTCGCCCCTGCTCTCGATGGTGGGGTTCCTGGGCTGCGCCTACGCCATCATCGCCTTCACCCACGACGGCGTCGGCATCCCGGAGGTGGTGCTGCCGGCAGCGGCGGGCCTGACCGCGCTGGTGCTGTTCGTGCGACGGCAGCAGCGGATGCCGCACCCGATGCTGGATCTATCCCTGTTCCGGCTGCCCGGACTGCGCGCCGGAGTGGTGGCCTCGGTGCTGCCGGTGCTGGTGATGGTCGGCTTCGAACTCCAACTGGTGCAGTACCTGCAGATCGCCAAGGGCCTGTCGGCAGAGGCCGCCGCGCTGTACCTGATCCCGATGCCGTTGGCCGCGACGGTGGCGGGGCCGGTGGGCGGACTGCTCCTCTCCCGCCTGGGACAACCGCGCGCGGGCGTGCCCGCCGGCCTGCTGCTCGCGGCGACCGGATACGTCCTGGCCGCCTCCGGCACGGTGGTCCCGCTCGGACTGGCCCTGATCGGGTTCGGCCACGGCCTGGTCCAGATGGTCGCCTCGAACCTGATCATGACCACCGCGCCGTCCTCCCAGGCGGGCGCGGCGGCGGGCATCGAGTCCGTCGCCTACGAGGCCGGCGCCGGCCTGGGCATCGCCGTCTTCGGCACGGTCACCACGGTGGCCTACCGGCTACTCCTCCCCCCGGGCACGTCATCGTCCCCGCTGGACGCGGGCGCCTCCCCGGAAACCGCCCAGGCCTTCACCGACGCCTTCCACTCCACCACCTGGCTGGCCGCCGCCCTCACCCTGGCCACGATCCTCCTGGCCACCCCGACGAGGACGTCGACGCGGTCCGCAACACCCTGCGCATCCGGCGCATCCGCAGACGCCTCGACGTCCCCGGCCCCGCCGGATCCGGGGACGAGCAGCACACCGAGCAGGAGACAGCCGAACGAACGCACCTGACAGGCGTCGTCGACCAGACCGACCGGCCGCCTCACCCATGAGGCTGAACAACCATCAAGTCCCAGCCCCGGGGACGGGCCAGGCCCCGGGGACGGGCGCGTCCCCGGGGCGGCGATCAGCGGGCAGGTCTTGTGCAGGTCCCAGGGCCCGGGGCTCAGGCCTCCACGCCGTAGTACTGGGCGAGGAAGCCGATCACGTCGTCGGCGTGCGGGAGCAGCTCCGGCAGTTCCCGGGCCAGCGTGGTGCGGGTGGCCTCGGCCAGTTCGGGCAGGCCGGTGGCCGCGCCCTTCACGTACGGGTCGAGGCGGCGGACGAGTTCGTAGTTGCTCTCCACGTCCAGTTGCCGCATCGCCTTCTCCAGCGGGGGCGCGTCGGCCGGCGGGATGTCGGGCAGGACCCGGCTGACGAAGGTGACCCGGTGCAGGACCCGCCAGCACGGCGGCTTGCGGTCCGACTGGCGGGCCTGGCGCAGCGCCGCCGCGTTGGGGTCGTGCCCGTTCTCCAGCCAGAGGGGGTCGACGACCTTGTGGAAGAAGCTGTCGAAGTGCTCGCTGTCCTCCCCGAGGTAGAAGCTGAGGAAGCGGTAGGCGTCGACCTTGCCGGGCACCTTGACGGGCTGTCCGTCGCGGTCGAAGACCGGGTTGCGGTCGCCGTCGTAGCTCTGGAGGTTACTGCTGGGCGCGACCTCGACCTCCAGGCCGAAGGAGCGGGTGGCCTCCTTGCCGCGGGCCCGGGTGGTGATCATCCCGCCGCCGACGGAGGCGTCGAGCTGGGCGCCGATGCCGATGCCGGCGATCTGGAAGGAGGTGCCGATCGAGGTGCCCACCGAGCCGGAGAGCGAGTACGAGCCGGCCGTGGTCTCGCTGACCACGTCGGTGGTCTCGGTGGTCTCGGCGAAGAAGCCCCCGGCGGCCGTCCACACGTAGGTGTTGACCAGGTCGCGGCGGGAGAAGCCCTGCCCGGTCGCGCTGTCGGTGGCGTCCCGGCCGCGGGCCGGCGAGGCGTCCGCGCCGATCGCGCCGCCGAGCACCCGGCCGGCCCGCTGGGCGAGCGGGTCGGGGGCGTGGGTCTCGGTGGAGACGCTGTCGTAGTAGCTGTGCAGGCGCTGCTGGTCGCGCTGGATGCGGCGCTTGAGCGCGTACGCCTCGCGGGGCTTGAAGTAGCTGTACTCGCCCCGGTCGCGGGCTCCCTGGTAGTCGGGGTCGGCGACCTTGCCGCGGGCGTCGAATCCGACGGTGCCGTCCAGGGTGCCCTGCTTGGTGTAGCGCGGGTTGATCGGGAAGGGGACGACGTTCCAGTCCTTGGGGATGTCCGGGTTGGGCTGGATGCGGTAGGCGACCAGCGCGCCGCTGTGCGCCAGGCGCAGCGCGAAGACGTCGGCGGTCTGCGACTGGACGACGGCGAAGCCGGTGTTGGCCGGGACGTACCGCCGCCCGGCGGTGGGGTTGAGCACCCGGCCCGGGTCCTCCCAGTGGCCGGTGAGCGAGACCTTGGTGGTCCGGGCGGTGTTCTCGCCCTGGGAGACGGAGGTGTCCTCGGCCCAGCTGTTGGAGAACTCCAGGTTGCCCCGCACGCTCGCCGAGACCCCGCCCTTGGCGATGGACTTGGCGATGCCGAAGCCGAGCGGGGCGGTGATCATCCAGACGTCGACGTCCACCTCGTTGGAGAGCGCGAAGCCGAAGGCGGCGTCCACGCTGCGCTCCTTGGCGGAGGACAGCGAGCGGACGACCTGTTCGGCCTCGGTGAGTTTGACCGTGGAGGCGCCCTCGAAGGTGTCGCTGCCCGGGTCGGTCAGGCCGGCGGTGAGGTTCTCCGAGGGGATCGGCGGGGCGCCCTCGACGTAGCCGATCAGCTGCGGGTCGAACTGGATCTGGCTGACCCACTCGCTGACCAGCTCGCCGACCTTGTAGCCGGTGATCAGGTGCCAGCGGCCGTCCTGGAGGTAGCTGTAGGCGCGCTTGAGGACGCCGAACGCCTCGCCGCGCGAGCCGTACTGCATGTCGGCGTACTCGGCGACCGCCGGGGCGGCCGAGATGCTCTGGTGGAACGGGGTGCGCAGGCCGGCCAGGGCCGATCGGACCTGGGCGGCGTCGTTGGAGACCGGTGCGCTGGACAGCACCGTGCGCGGGCGGCTGGCTTCCGGGCCGAACTCCAGGTGGTTGCCGCGCAGGCCCTCGTCGCGGACCTGGGCGGTGCGGGCCTCGGTGGAGTCCCGATCGAACGGCCAGTAGGCGACCAGCTCCTCCTTCTCGCCCTTGAGCCGGGTGAACAGGTTGTCCAGCAGCTGCTCGTGGGTGCGGGCGGTGCGCCAGATCCGCACTTCCTCCAGCACGCCCTCGAACGCCTGGATGGGCTTGCCGCGCTTGAGTACCGCGCCCAGGGTGAGCTGCGCGTCGCCGTTCTCGGCGAAGGCGGCGGTGTCGGGCAGGCCCGGGGTGTCGGGCAGGCCCGCGGTGTCGGGCAGGCCCGCGGTGTCGGGCAGGTCCGGGGTGCCGGCCGGGTCGCAGGCCACGGCGACGCCGTTGCGGTACAGCCGGAAGACGCTGCCGCGCGGGTCGGGGTTGCGGACCCAGCGGGCGCCGCGCAGCCGTGCCGGGTGCGAGCCGGTGGCGTCGGCCGTGGTGCTGCCCGTGTTCTCCTCGAAGCGCCACTGCGCGACCAGGCCGCGGTCGCGGGCGGTGACGGCGGTGCCGAGCCGGGCGGCGTCCCGGGCGGCGCCCCAGATCCGGACTTCGGCGAGCACCCCGGTCAGCTGCTGGACGGTGGCGCCCTCGCGCGCCCGGCCGAGCTCCAGCGGCGCGTCGTTGCCGCGCGGCCCGGGGCCCTCGTAGCGGCCGGCGCCGATCTCGCGGCCGTCCAGGTGGAAGCGGATGTCCTGCCACTCGCGCACGGCGAGCGACTCGACCAGCTCGACGCTCTGGGTGACGGGCTTGCCGTCGGCGCCGGTGGCGGTGATCTGCCGGGTGCCCTTCTGCTCCTGCATCGAGCGGCCGCCCTTGCGGACCACGGCGATGCGGTGGAACTGCCCGGCCCGCACGCCCTCGGTGGAGGTGAAGCGCACGGCCCGGCCGTCGGGCTCCTCGAAGGCGAACTCCAGCCGCCCGTCCGGGAGGACGGCCAGGCGGTAGGGCACGCTGCCGCCGATGCCGTCGGCGGTGCGGCCCTTGGAGAGCAGGCCCTGGGTCTCGCCGAGGCGGTCGACGCGGGCGAACACCTCCAGGGTCAGGTCGTCGGCGATGTCCAGCGCGTCGTCGTCCGGCACCTCCAGATGGGCGTCACCGGTCAACTCGACCGCCCAGGACTGCTGGTAGGCCAGGGCGAGGTGGCTCCACTCGCGCAGCGGGAAGGTCTCCCGGCTGACCACCCGGCGGTCGCCGACGGCCGCGACGGCCCGGCAGCCGGCGTCGGCGATCGGCGCGCGGGCCGGGACGGGCGTCGGCATGCCGCGCAGTTCGGCGTGCCGGTTGTTCCCGGAGCGGTCGGTCAGGACGGCCGGGGTGCCGGGAGCGGGCGCCGTGTATGTCCAGTAGCCGAGCAGCCCCGCCTCGTTGCCGCTCAGCCGCCGGCCCTGGTCGGCCCGCAGCTCGTCGCCGCCACGCGCCTTGGACCAGAGCCGGACCTCGTCCAGCCGGACGGCGGCGAACTCGCCGGGCCAGCACAGCACGGTGCCCAGCGAGAGCCGGCCCTGCCCGCGGTAGGGGGCGTTGGCGGTGCGCCGGGCGATCTCCTGGCCGTCCAGGTAGATCACCTGCTGGCGGGTCTCCCGCTGGAGGACGCAGGCCCAGTGGTGCCACTTGGTGTCGGAGAACCGCTGGGTGGTGTCCAGGTCGTCGCCGTAGAAGGCGAACGTGAAGAAGCCGTTCTTGCGGAAGCCGATGTGCAGGCTCTCGTTGGCACGCCCCTCGGCACCGCTGTGCCCGAGCACCATGTGCGGCTGACTGTCGATCTTGGTTCGCTGGGCCCAGAACTCCACCGTGAAGTCGCCGTCGCCGAAGCCGAAGGCGCCGGGCACCACGGCGGCGTCGTCCGTGCCGTCGAAGACCAGCCCGGAGGCTGCCTGGGTGCCAAGCAGGCCGAGACCGTACGGGGTGTCCCCGGCGTTGGCGTGCAGCAGCCGCACCGGCCCCTCGACCCGCTCCGGGTTGACCCAGGCCTCCAGGGTGAGGTCACCCGGGGTCGCCGCCCGGGGCAGCTGCCCGGCGGGCAGGGCCAGGAAGCGGCCCTTGCCGTCGAAGGCGTAGGCCCGGCCCGGCATGTCGGCCCGCCAGCGCCCGCCGTGGCCGCGCACCAGGCCGTCCGCGCTGCCCAGCGGCAGTTCGGCCAGGCCCCCGGGATCGACGGTGATCAGCCGGGAGCCCTCCGCGAGAGCGCTGCCGGGCTGCGAGGACTCGGACCAGCGGTGGTCGTAGCGCACCCGCTGCACGCTCATCCCGGGCTTCAGCAGGGTCTGGTCCGCGCCCGCGCCCAGGCGCAGGGACTTCGATCCGGCGGGGTGGCTGCCCTCGAAGCGGAAGCCGTGGCCGCCGACGGTCACGAAGCCGGGGCCGGACAGCGGGGCGAGGGTGCCTTCGGTGAACTGCACGACGTCGCCGTCGATCCGCAGCACGGTGGCGATCGTCACGGGCTGCTCGGCCGCGCCGTTCACCACGGCGGCGAAGTCCTCGGCCCGGCGGGGCAGGTGCGACCACTTCTCGGTCTGGCCGTCGTGCCGGACGGTGAGGGTGACCTGCGTCGGGCCGTCCCCGGCCTCGACGGTGATCGCCGTCCCGGTGAGGTCGGTGTTGGCGTCCCGGGCCGTGAAGGAGACCGTCCGCCCGCCGGCGGCCAACTGCCGGGAGGAGCGCAGCACCTGGCTGTCGTAGTACGCGGCGAAGAACTGGCCGTTGGAGCCCCGGAAGTAGAGCACGACGTTGCCGGTGGCACTGTCCAGCAGGAACGGGCGGTCAGCGGCGCGGGCGAAGCCCAGCAGCGCGCCGGAGCCGCTCAGCCCGGTGCGGTCGACGGCGAGCTGCGGCACCGGCAGGGCGATGTCGTCGGAGCCGCGCACGCCGCCGGTGAGTCGGCCCAGTTCCTCCTGCTTGGCGGCGAGGCCGGCCTGCTGGGCGGTCAGGTCGCGGCGCAGCTGGGTGAGCCGGTCCTGCTTGATGGCGAGGAGCTCCAGGCGCTGGGTGAGTTCGGAGATCTGCTGGTTCAGCCGGTCGGTGGCGGGACTCGACTTCAGCGAGTTGTCGATCCGCTCCAGGACCAGGACGCCCTCGCCGGAGGCGTTCACCGTCGAGTAGTCGTACTGGACGATGCGGTCGCCCTTGCTGTCCCGGGCCGCGACCAGCTTGCCGCTGTGCCGGGCCACCAGGCCGTTGCCGTTCCAGCTGTCGAGCGCGAAGTGGGTGGCGGCGTTGTCGGCCTCCCGGCGGTACTGGATCAGGGGGACGTCGTTGCCGGTCTCACGGCCGTCGACGTTCATGTCGAGTCCGGAGTTGGCGTTCTTGACGAAGTAGCAGGTGATGCCGTTGAGCGTGGTGCCGGTCGGCTCGAAGGTCCAGATCGTGGACGCGGCTTGCTTGTCGGCCGTGCGCACCACCGGGGTGACGCTGTCCTTGCGGTCGCCCTGCACGGCGAGGTACTGGTCCTTGCCGTCCTTCTGCAGCTTGAACCGCAGCCGGTAGCGCCAGAACGTGACGTCGTTCTCCAATGCGGCGCGCGCCTCGGCGCGTTGGCGCTCGACGTCCGGGGTCTCGGCGGTCTCCAGCTGGAGGCGGGTGATCTCGGCCTCGGTGGCGGCGATGTCCCGGGACAGCCGGGCCACCTGGGCGTCCACCTCCCCGGCCGCGTCCACGTTCCCGCTGGACTCCGGCGCGGCCAGCACCGGCAGGGCCAGTTCCTCCGGGACCTGCGCCAGCCGGCCGTCCCGGCCCACGCCGAGGTCCAGAGTGGCGACGTAGGCCTCGTCGGTGGCCTGGCCGGTCACCGGGTCGGGCCCGCCGGTGGTGCAGGCCAGCAGCACCCTGGCCTGGCGCTTGACCGGCTTGGACGTCTGGTCGTAGCCGGCGGGCGCGGCCTCCTGCTGGTGGTGCAGCAGCGCCGACAGGCCGGAGACCACCCGGCGCCCGGCGAAGGCGAAGCTGCTGCGGCTCACCCCGGAGTCCTCGCCGACGGGGGCCTCGGAGGTGACCCAGGCGGGGCCGCCGCTCAACGCGGCGTGCCGGCCGTGGTCGGTCTGGTCGTGCAGCGTGGTGCCGGAGCCCTCGTCGAAGCGGTAGTAGACGGCCAGCCCGGGCTCGTTGCCGATCAGACGGCGGCCGCGGTCGGCGGCGATCTCCGCACCGCTGCGAGGGCGGAGCCAGATCCGCACCTCATCCAGCTCGCCACGCCCGAACGAGCGGGCACCGCGCCCCAGGGTGAGTCCGCCGAGGCCGGCGTACGGCATGTCCGTGGTGCGGCGGCCGACTTCGACGCCGTCGCGGTAGACGATCTGCTCGCGGGTGTCCCGGGCGAAGACGCAGGCCCAGTGGTGCCAGTCGGTGTCCGTGGTGCGCTGCGGGATGTCCAGGTCGTCGTGGAAGAAGGCGAAGGTGAAGGTGTCGTCCGGGCGGAAGCCGATGTGCAGGGTGCGCAGCCGGACGCCCTTGGAGGCGCCGTGGCCGATCAGGAAGTCCTCGCGGCCGCCGGTGGCGGTGCGCCGGGCCCAGAACTCCACCGTGAAGTCGGAGTCGGCCAGGTCGAGGGCGCTGCTCGGCAGCTCGGCCACGTCGTCGACGCCGTCGAAGCGCAGGGCCGTCCCCGCCCGGCCGCCCCCGCCCGCCGCGGGGACCAGCGGACGGCCGGTGAACGGGCAGGTGCCGGGCGCGCTCTCGTAGACGGCGTCCCGGTGGCGCGGGTCGGGGCTGGTCCAGGCCTGGGTGCCCTGGGTGCTGAACAGGCCGTCCCGGCCGCGCTCGACGCTGAAGCCGTCGATCCGGCCCGTGGCGTCGTTGTGCGCGAAGAGCTGCCAGCGCTCCCGGCCGTGCACGGCGGTGGGCACCAGCAGGGCGGTGAACCGGCCCTCGGAGAGGTTGCGGACGAAGGACAGCTCCTGGGTCGGCTCGACGAACGGCCGGCCCTCCATGTCCTGCGTGCCGAGGCTGTCCTTGGCGGAGTCCGGGCGGCCCTTGTGCCGGCTGCGCCGGTAACGGACCTCCAGCACCGGCTTCAACTCGCCGCCGGCCAGCACGAACCGGTCGCACAGCAGGGTGGCGTCGACCGCCGCGACCTTGCCCTCGCCGCCCTTGGCCAGGTAGTCGGTGCGGGCCGGGTCGCCCGAGGAGCCGGTGCCGTCGGCGAGCCGGAACACCGCGTCCGGGTGGTCGGCGCGCACCGACTGGCGCAGCACGTACACGTGGGTGCCGTCGGACAGGACCTGGAAGGGGGCGGCGGCGCCGAGCCGGGCGGTGCTGGACAGGAACCGGTCCAGCTCCTGGTCCTCCAGCCGCTCCGCCGCGTCCGCCTCGACCCGGCCCCCGCGCTTGACGACGGGCATCCGCACCGCGCCCGCCACCGCGTAGCCGACCCTCGCCACCTCCATCGGGAAACGCAACGCCAGCGGGTCCTCCGACCAGTACGCCGCGTCCGCCTCGCCCTTCGCCTCGTCGTGCTGCGACAGGTCCAGGACGCTGTAGACGATCCGCCGTTGGTCGTCCATCGCGAACGCGACCGTACTGCCTTGGTGCCGCACGGTCGTGGTGTGCACGTAGGCGCGGTCGCTGTAGACCTTCGCCAGGTGCTGCGTCTCCGTCAAGCTGCCACCTCATGCCGGGTGGCCGAAGGGCTACCGACGGCCACGCGATCAACACAGAACGTGCCCACGCTTTCACCGGACGTGACTGATCATCAAGATACTTTCGGGCCACGGAACATGGCCGATCACGCCATCCGCCCCGGACACGCACGACGCGCACGCCGTCGTGTTCACCGCCCTGGCCGCGCTGTCCGGGATGGATCGCGAGCACATCCGCGACCGCACCCTCGAAGGTGTTTGAGATCGGCCGCGCCCTGTGGCTGGCGGGGTCGCCGGGATCGTCTGCGCCCACCGAAAAGCCCAGGCCGGGGACCAATCCCGACCTGGGCTTCGGTGTCTTCGGTGTGCTGTCAGCGGCGGGTGGTCATCGAGATCCGGGCGAGGACGGCGGTCGCCTGCGCCGGGTTGACGCGGAGCCAGGCGGCCAGGTGCTCTCGAACGGCCTCGGCGACGCAGGCGCGGACGGGCTCGCTGCCCAGTCGTTCGCGGGTGGCCCCCTCGAACTCGGGGCGATCGAGCTTCACCGACACGACCGCCGTCAGGCCCGCGCCGAGCTGGGCGGAGGTGAGGTCGGGGTCGGACGGGGTGAGCAACTGCTGCTCGCGGGCGTGGGCGTTGAGCGCGGCCGCCAGGCCGTCGCGGAAGCCGAGCTCGTGCGTGCCGCCGTAGGTGGTCGGCCGGCTGTTGGCGTAGCTTGCGACCCGCTCCTCGCGCGAGTCGCACCAACGGAAAGCCACCTCGACACTTCCCTCCATTTCGGAGTACTCGCGCTCGAAGCCGATCACGTCCGGGTGGAGGGGGGCGGCGCCCTGCTCAGCAATGCGGTCCCTCGGTCCGCCCGGGAACCGGAAGCGGACGGCCCGGGGCGCCGCGGGGTCGCGGTCATCGGTCAGAGTGACGTCCAAGTCCCGGTTCAGGAAGGCCAGTTCCCTGAAGCGCTCGGCCAGCGCGTCGAACGAGAACTCCAGCGTCTCGAAGATCTCGGCATCGGGCCGGAAGGTGATCGCGGTCCCGCTGCCGTCGGCCGGTCCAGCGTGGGCGGGCGTCGCGACAGCCACACCTCGCTCGTACTCCAGCACCCAGCGGGCGCCGTCGCGCCGCACCTCGGCCGTCAGACGGTCCGACAGCGCGTTGACGACGGCCAGTCCCACGCCGAAGTAGCCGCCGAGCAGCGAGCGCCGGTTGGCAGGCTGCGCCCCCCAGCAGAGCACGGTCAACCGGGTCTCCAGCGCAGGGCCGTCGCTGTGGCCTGCGTGCTCGACCGGGACGCCCATGCCGTCGTCGGCGACGCGGACGCCACCATCGGCGGTGAGGGTGATCTCCACACGGCTGGCGGTACCGCCGAGGATCTCGTCCAGCGCCCACTCGGCGGCCTCGAACACCAGGTGGTGCAGGCCGCGCTCACCGACCGATCCGATGTACATCCCAGGCCGCTTCCGAACGGCCTCCAGGCCCTCAAGAACCACGATCTTGCTGCCGTCGTACGCCTTTGATTCCTCGCTCATGATGTCCCCTCCGAAGGTGCCCGACAAAGCTCCCCCAGCCTAGGAGATTTCCAAGAAAACACCAGGTCAGAGCCAGTTTGGCGAGGCCACGGACGGGCCCCTGAGGGGCAACCGCGAGCGCCCGGCCGGGACGGGTTCGCACTGCCGCCGCGATCCGGTCACGGCCCCCTGAGGGGCGTCTGAGGCACCGTTCCGGGCGGCTGCGGGGCCACGAGTTTCAAGAATTTTCACGTCGCCCCGGGCGTACAGCGTCTGCCGCTGTCGGACGGGACGCCGAGATGGTGTCAGCGGCCTGTCGTACAGTCGCCACCTGTGACAACGACCCTGATGACGTACGCGGGCACCACGGTGCCCGACGCGCCGCCCACCCGCACCGGCGGCGCGCCGCTGGCCCCGGCCGGGACCACCTGGCCGCAGTGCGCCACCTACGACGGACCGATGCTCGTCGTCCAGCTCAAGGAAGGACGGGACCACGCCACAGCGATGAACTTCGGCGGCCGCGGCGAGGCCTACGCCTTCGCGTGCGAGCCCTGCGCACACGCCGTGTTCCTGCGGCAATGCTGACAGCAGCAACCCTCCACCCCCGCTCGGAGAGCCGAACCGTGCTGGAGCAGCTACGCGCGATGCTCGGGGAACCCTCGTGCTGGGGCCGGGCCAGGCCCGCGATCTGGGACGCCAGCGAGCGGTACCTCGGTTTCCGGCTGCCGGCCGACTTCAAGGCGTTCCTCGACCTGTACGGCCCCGGCTCGGTGGACGGCTACCTGACGATCGACCGGCCGATGGACACCACACCGGCCGAACTGGAGCGCCACTGGGGACCCCCGCCCGAGCGTCCGGCCTGGTACGGCGAGATCGCCGAGGACTGCTGGGAGGTGGACGAGTCCGACGTCCAATCGGGCGTTCTGCTGCTGTGGGGAAGCGACGAGCACGGCAGCCGGTACTTCTTCCGCGCGGTCGAGGACGAGCCCGCCGAGTGGCGGATCATCATCAGCAGCGACGAGGTCGAGTGGTTCGAGACCGCCGGAACGTTCACCGAGTTCCTGGTGCGCTGCTTCCACCGGATCGACCGCCCCGACTTCATGGACTCCAGCTGGCCGAGGCCCGGCGCACGCTACGAAGCCCGCGGGTGAGCCCGCGCTCAACGGCCTGGGCTCCCGACTGACAGCGGCGCGTTGTGCACCAGGCCGCTTGACCCGGTTCTCCTGCCCCGGCCCGAGGCTACGGATTCCCAGCCGTCTCCACCGGGTAGTGCTGCTCGGGTAACGCAGAGGCTGTAGAGGGCCGCCGTGCCGGTGTGCGCGGCAATGGACCAGGGGTGGATTGTGGCACGCCGCAAGACGGTGGCGGAGATCCTCGCGGAGGCGTACCGCCTGAAGCAGCAGGCGAAAGCCGCGGAGGCCCGGCGAGGGACGCAGCAGCAGGCACCCGCCAAGCCCTCCGCGCCGGCTCCACCTCGCCCCCGGAAGCGGACGGTCGACCCTGCGGTCGAACACGCCCGGCTCCTGGCCGCCGGGGAGAAGCACCTCAAGCGCGAGGAAGCCACCCGTGCGAGGGAAGCCGCTCGGGTGGAGGCCGAGTTGGCCAAGCGCCAGGCCGCACGCCGTCGAGCGGAGGAGGCGAAGAAACGCGAGGAGGCCCAGGCCGAGAAGGAAGCCCAACGACAGGCCCGGCAAGCGGAGACGGCCCGCCTCAAAGCCCAGGCCGACGAGGGAACACTCCAATGCCGCTTGCGCCGCGAGGAGTTGGAAGCGGTCCTGCTTCAGCGTCCCGAGGGTCTCGACCTGTGGCATCCGCACGTGGAACAGGCCTTCGCCCACGACGGCCCGCAAGGCGTCGCCAGCGTCGTGGAAGACCTCTTGAGGCACGCTCCGGTCCCCGAGGGCTGCCGAACGGCGGCCCACGCGGTCTACGTCCCCGAGGCGCAGCAACTCCTGGTCGAGGTCGAGCTCCCGAGCCACGAGATCGTTCCCACGGTGGCCTCCTACCGCTACGTGGCGCAGCGGGCCGAGGTCGTCCCCCAGCCGCTCAAGCAGGCCGAGGTCCACGAGGCCTACGCCCGGCTCGTGGCCCGCCTGGCCCTCCGCGCGCTTGACGAGGCGCTCTCCGCCACGCCGGCCGCGTTCGTGGACAGCGTCATCCTCAACGGCCGCGTCAACGCGACGGATCCGGCAACCGGCCAGGCCGTCCGGGCGTGCGTCGTCAGCGTCGTCGCCCAGCGCGAGGACTTTGCCGAACTGGTCCTGGACGAGCCGAGACTGGACCCGCAGCAATGCCTCCACCGGCTCGGCGCCACCGTCTCCAAGCATCCCCACGACCTGGAACCGGTCACACCCATCATCGAGGCGGACCTGTCGCGCTACCGCATCATCACCGACACCGCCGTGGTCGCCACGCTGGACAGTCGGCCGGACCTGCTCCAGATGAACCCCTACGACTTCGAGCGGCTGGTGCGCGAACTCTTCGAAGCCATGGGCTACGAGACCTGGCGCACCCAGGGATCCCGCAACGACGGCGTGGACGCGGTCGCCATCCTGAACGACCCCACGGGCTCCAGCGTCTTCGCCATCCAGGCCATCGGCCTGTCCGCCGGAGTCGTTCTGGCCAGCGGGTTTCGCGGTTGTCCCACCGAGGTGTCCACCAGTGTTGTCCTGCGGCCGCGTCCACTTCCTCTGCCGCCGCCGGCTGCGGTGTTGCCCGGGCTGGGCACGGGGACGTGCTGAGCTGCTGGTGCAGCTCGGGGTGGTGGCACTGACGGGGCTGCCGATCCTGCGGCTGCCCCGGGTGGTCAGCTGAGCTGAGACGCGGGTGGTCGGCCGAGAGCTGAGCGGGACCGGCCGCGCCCGGTACGGCAGCAAGGCTCGGACCGCGCGTCGCGGTCCGAGCCCTGCCCCGTGCGGTGCCGCGCTGCGGCGGCGGTGCGTCAGCCCTGTACGGTGTCGCCGCCCGCCTGCCCGGCGCCCTCAGCCGTTCCTGCCTTCTCGCGCATCTTGCGCACCAGCTCCGCCTTCTGGTCGGCTGCACCCTGGCGGTCGAGGTTGCGGTGCGGACCGTTGTTCTGCCGTTCGGCGCGGGACTGCCTCTTGCGCTGGCCGCCGCCCATGCCCACGGGGTTGTTGATGTTCTTGCTCACGGTCGTGGGTTCTCCCGGTGGTGAAGTGAAGTGAAGTGAAGTGATCTACGGATTCATCGGTGGGGGACGGGCGGCGACGTCGAAGGACGTCAGCAGGGGCCCATCACGCGCTCACTCGTAAATCGGGGTCTGGAAGAACATGGCAAAGACGTTACCTGGTTCCGTCGGCCCTGCACACCAACCTTTTCGCCGCCCCCGCGTCGGCCGGGCCTTCGGCGAGCGCCCGGGGCCGGCCGGTTCCTTCGGAATCCCCACACCGCCAGCACACCCGCCAGCACCCGCCGGTCGTCGCCGCCCGCCGTGTCACAGATGGGCGTTGCTGGGCCACGGGGGCGTTGCCAGTGGTCGCGAGCACACTGATGGCATGAGAGGTCATCTCACTTGCGTCCCGCCGTTGCGGGACAACCCTTGGCTCGGGCAGCGGCGATTCACCTGCCGATTTCCCTCATGGGCCGCAAGCTGTTCGTCCGCTGGACCCTGTCCGCCGTGGACAATGGAGACCTCCACTTCAACCAGCCCAAGACCGAGGCCAGCCGCGCCTGGATCAGCCTCTCCCCCAGAGTCATGACCGCCCTCCACCGCCAGGCCGCGATCCAGATGGCCGCCCATCCAGCGGGCCGGCTGGAGGGCCTGGTCTTCGCCAACTCGGATGGATCGCCCCTGCGGCCCCAGTGGGTCCTCGACCAGCTCCGCAAACGCACCGCCGAACTCGGCTTGCCCCGGATCGGCCTGCACGACCTGCGCCACACCGCGGCCAGCATCATGATCGCCGAGGGCATCCCCATCGCCGTCATCTCCAAGACCCTGCGCCACGCCACCCTGGCGACCACGATCAACCTCTACGGCCACCTCCTCAAGGACTCCGCCGACCAGGCCGTGCTCGCGTTGGCCCAAGCTCTCGACCGGGCCGCCGTCGGGCGGAGTCCGGCCCCCGGGCCTGGCGAAGTCTTCCAGCGGGCGGCGTAGCCACGCGTCGAACGACTTCGGCACTACGGCTTGGAACCGAGCGCGGGGCGTCTCTGGCCGGAGCGCCGGTCAGAGACGCCCAAGCCTCGTGTCAGCGGCAGGGAGCTCGTCTTCCTCAAGGTCCGGGCCCAACGGCTTCCGCCGTGAGTTCTCCGGACCGCGCCACGGGCCGGGTGCCGCCCTCGTCGTCACCACGGCCATCGCCGAGTCCACGCACACCCTCGGCATCATCCTGACCAACCACGCAGACACCCCCGTGACCGCCGACATCGACGACCGACTCGACCCCACCCGCGGGGAAACCCACACCGTGGACGCGGGCAGGACACTCACTCTCCAGCACGACACCGACGCCGCCCACGGCTGGTACGACCTCACCCTCACCGTCGACGGCGTGCCCTCCTACAGTCGCCGCCTCGCCGGGCATCTGGAGGACGGCAAGGAGAGCATCGCCATGGGCCCGCCGCGAAACCTCTGGTCCCGGTGCACCGAGCTGGACCGACCTTCGGGGATCGGTCCCCTCCCGGACAGCCGGAGAGGGGACCGATCGGCCGTGCCGACGGGGTCAGTGCACCGTGTCCGCCTGGTCGGGGATCACCGCCCCCCGGTCGTCCCGGACCGGGGCCGCCGACCTCTAGGTGGTCCTGCCGATGAGCCGCTGGACGGAGCCCGGCGGGGCGGCCTCCTTGTCCTTGACATGGGAGTCGGGGATCGCCGGCCCGTAGACCTGGCGCATTGGGAGCACACCGCCCCAGGCATTGCCGTGGTCCCAGTCCCAGTCCTCCTGGGTCTCGTGCTCCGGCTCGGCGGCGTGGTGCCGCTTGAGGCGCACCACCGTCGTGTTCTCCGTCAGGCTGATGGAGAGGACCCCGACGGTGGGGGTGTGCTGCTTGTCCGAGTCCAGTTCGCTGACCTTGCCGCCCTTGCCGTCCTTGATCGGACGCAGCTCGGGCCACCGGCCCGGGATGACCTGATCGCTGAGTGCCTCGAACGCCTTCGCCCGGTCCGCCGGATCGACCGTCCGTGCGATGCCGTCCACCACCACGGAGCGGTAGTTGAGGGAGGTACTGATCGCCGCCCGTCCGACGAGCAGGCCGTCGAGCACGGTGACGGCCAGGCAGACGTGGACCCCGGCGTCGTTCCACAGCTGCCGAAGTGAGGGCGACAGCCCGGTCTGCGGCGGCCAGTAGACGGAGCCGTGCAGGTAGAGGAGCCGCTCGTCCCCCTCCTCGTGGTAGGCGTAGACCATGGGCACGCACCTCGGCCCGCCCGTTTCGGGGTCGACGTGGGCGAGGGTGCAGACGTAGCCCTGCTTGAGGACGGCTGTGGCCGCCGCCAGGTCGGCCGTCTCCTTCGTCCGCTTGAGGTGACCGCTCATCCGCTCTTCTTCTCGGCGTCCTCCTGGGCCTTGGCCAGGATGGCCTGGGCTGCGCTCTCGGGGTCCTGGCCGTGGAAGGGGCGGTCGAACAGCCAGTTGTAGAGCATCTCCCGGCAGATCCGCGGCTGGTAGGCCGGCACTTCGTGCCCGGAGTCGGGCACCGCGACCTGGGTGACGTTGTTCAGGGTGCGGACGAAGCCCTTCGGGTGGCCCTGCGCCTGCTTCCAGATCAGCCGCGGGGCCTTCTGCCAGCCGTCCTTCATGATCTCGTCGAGGATCTCCTCGGTGCTCTGGTACCCGCAGGCGGTGTCGAAGTCCCCGGTGTAGAGCAGGACCTTGTACTTCTCCTTCGCGTGGATGAGTTCGGTGTACAGCGGCGAGGCGTCCGCCATGTTGTCGGCCTTCAGTGCGACGGCCACCGGACCGGAGTTGTCCTCGGACTTCCACTCGTGGTCGACGTGCAGGGCCTCCTTGACGGCGGCGCTGTTGAGGTAGGAGCCCAGTGCACCCGCGGACAGGTCCTCCCAGCGCCGTACGTCGTAGACGTCGAAGTCGCCTCCGTAGGCCAGGACCGCATCGACCAGGCCGTTTCCGAGATCGGTGGCCTCCTTCATCCTGCCGCTGCTGATGGCCTCTTGGAAGTGCTTGTACGAGGATTCCAGGATGTCTTTCTGGCCCTTGCCGAGGAATCCGGACGCGTAGGCGTAGTCGATCATGACGCGGATCGAGAGTTCCGGGGTGATCCAGCCGTTGCCTACGGAGATCCCCTTCAGATTGACGTGCGTTCCGGTCTTCGCGAGGTTCTTCTGCTGGATCTTCTGGGCGATGTACGGCACGTACTTGCCCGCGTAGCTCTCACCGCAGACGTAGAGGGGGCACTGCTGGTACTCCGGGTACGTTTCGAGGAACTGAACCAGCGCCTGGTGGAACATCTCACTGAGTTCGCCCTCGTCCTGGACGTACGTTCCCGACTTCTTGCAGTAGCTGTATCCCGCGCCGACCGGCTGGTCCCAGTAGATGACGTGGGCTTCCTGGTTCCAGGAGTCGGGACTGATCGAAATGGTCCCGACAGCGTCGTCAGCGATGCGCAGCGTCCCGTTCTCCAGGAACAGCCCCAGGAGCGACGAGGCGCCGGGACCGCCGTTGAGCCAGATCAGCAGAGGGGCCTTCTCGATCAGGTCCTTCTGCTTGTCGGCGTCGACGTGGGGGTCGCAGGTCTGGCTCTCGAAGAACCAGTAGAACAAGCGGCTACTTTCGGTGCCGGGGCCGTCGACGTCCGCGTACCCGGCGTAGGAACGGACCGTCTTCGGGACTCCTTCGTCGTCCTTCTTCTCGGGGTCGGGATAGAAGTGGATCGTCTGGGTGTCGAAGGCGTTCGCCGGGATCGAGTAAACGGGCTGACGAAGCATGGTTCACTTTCCGTTTCGGGGGGGAGGTCAGGACGTCGGCGTGACGCGCCCGGGCAGCGGGCGGACGTAGCGCTCGAAGTGGCGCTCGGTGTGCGCGACCTCTTGGAGGACCCCGATCCGCTGGCCCATGAGGAGCTGGAGCGCGGGGAACCGCTTCTCCTCGAACAGCAGGATGTTCAGTGAACCGCCGTACTGGAAGTAGCCGATCTCGTCGCCCTTCTTCACGTCGACCGGGTCCGACTCCGCCGTGATGTTGCGGAACGGATCGAGGAACCTCACGGAGCCGATCGAGTTGAGGCCGACGGGCACCAGGGCGACATAGCCTTCGCCGTCCGGTTCCCCGAGGTGGTCCACGTAGGGCGTCTTGATGATGGCGTATCCGCGGCGGAAGTCCTCGAACAGGCTGTAGTCGTACCCGTAGCCGACGTTCCCCTTGTTGAGCAGGTCGGGGAAGTCCCGAATCCCGTAGTAGACGCCGCCAACGTCGTCGCGGGCTTCGACCACCTCGCCGCCGACCGGGGCGTGGTAGCGGTGGTAGGTGTCAGGCATGAGGATGCACGACACGGCCGTGCCGCCGATGAACTTCTCGGCGTACTCGGAGCCGTCGAGCAGCCTGCTGACACTCATGGTCACGGCCGCCTTGATCGGGAGCGGCGTGTCGGGCGCCAGATTGTCGACGATCATGTTGATGACGCAGTCGGTCGGGGCGGTCACGACGCTGGGGTCGTCGGGGTGGTCGATCGGCCGCTTGCCGGGCTTCAGTTCCCTGATGAAGAACTTGTTGAGGGTCGACCAGTCCCCCTTCTTGAAGTCCTCCATCCGCTTCTCGCCGAGTTCGTCGATCCACTGCTGAACCAGTTTCTCGGAATCCTCGGAGTCCATCTGCCGGCCCTGCAGCTGCGTGAAGTCTGCCAGCACATCGCGCCCTGATTCGCTGGTCACGAATGCGAGTCCCGCGGCGTTCTCGTAGCTGATCCAGCTGAATTTGCGGATGTATTTCAGTCCGTCGAAGATGGGCTGCTTCCAACCCCAGTCGTACCATTCGACGAAGAATTCTGCCAGGGTCTTTCCGGTCGCCCCTCGCCAGTCCTTGTAGACGTCCGAGTCCGGGTACACCGTGGGCGGTGTCAAACCCCTGATCGCCGCATCGAACTTGCGCCTGAAATCGCTTTTCTCGTCGTCGTAGAGCGCCTCGACCTTCTTCTTGAACTCCTTGATGTTCTGCGACTCCATGTCCTGCGTCCTTCCGTTCGACGGGACCCCCTGGGCGCTGCCCTCTCACCAGTACGTCCCGCTCCCTGAAGAACCGCACCTGCGGCTACTCCGTTCGTCTAAAAACCACCTCCGCCCGGCGGTACACCCCGCATCGCTCCCGGCTGCGGAGGGTCCTGAAGTGGCAGACCCGCAGGGGCACTTCGGCGCGAGAGGCCGATACCGGCGGTGGACGCGCCGGGCGGTCTCGGGCACCTGCGACCGCCCCGGTGGCGACCACCCGGCGTGATCCGAAAGGCGTGCCCCAGGTGCACACGAAGTCGGCCGGGCCGACTTCCTGTGCACCTTCCTCAGCATCCCCGATCAAAGATCGCCCGCAGCCACAAGCACCGGCTCGCGGCGGCGTTGCTCACCCACACCCTGGCCAGCGGTCGGCTGGCGAAGGGCCGCCCGGTACCGGTACGCCCGGTACACCGCCAAGAAGCTCCGGGTGTGCGTGCCCGACCCGGAGCACTCCGCGTACTTCGACGGCTGGTACTGGCAGAACCCCACGGTGACCGACCAGGGCTCGCACATCGAGGGCATCGGCCGGCCCAGGGTCGAAGCCTCGTTCGTACCCACCACGGTCAACCGCATGATCCGCGTCGCCGACGCGGCGTCGGTCGCCACCATGCGCTACCTCTCCGACCGGACGGAGTGGGGCATCCACGCCGGGCCCTCGACCGGAACCGGTGTGTTCAGCGCGATCCGGATCCTGCTCGGCATGAACGACGGCCGCCAACTCGGAAGCGTCGCCACCGTGATGTGCGACCCGGGCGACCGCTACACGAACGAGTACTACAACGACGCCTGGCTGGCGGATCAGAAGATCGCCTACAAGCCCTGGTACGCCACCATCAAGGACTTCTTCGAGAACGGCGTCTGGGCCCCGCCCACGTCCGTTCCCCCCACGCCTCGCCCCACGACGGCCATGTGGAACATGTAGCACCTACGCGCCAACAAGCGGGCCCGGAACGGCGATGGAGCCGTTCCGGGCCCGTTCACGGATTCCCGTCGGGATCGGGACCGGCTCAGCCGCCGTCGCCCTTCACCAGCGGGACCACCGCGCGGACCGCCGGCGGCGGGAGGCCCGAGCTGACCGGCAGTCATGATTCCGGGACGCGGAGGCCGGCAGGCCTTTACGGTGAGCAGGCGGCACCTCACAAGTGGTGCTCTGTTCGGGGGCTTTGACCAGATCCGGGGGGATCATGGCGTACTTCGTGGAACTGCCCATCGGCTCGGTGAGCGAGGGTGAGGACGTGGTCCGGGTGGAGATCGAGCAGGTCGGGGAAGGGCTGGTGCAGGTCGCCCGGCCCGGACAGGTGGTGGCTCGGGCGACCCGCTCGCTCGGGGACATGCTGGCCGGGGTGCGTCCGGTCGCGCAGGACTTCATCGAGGGGTTCCGGGGCCTGGCGCACGCCCCGGACGAGATCAGCATCGAGTTCGGCCTGTCCTTGTCGGCCGAGGCCGACGTGGTGATCTCCAGTACCGCCGCAGAGGCCAACTTCAAGGTCTCGCTCACCTGGAACCGGCAGGCCACCGAGGCATCGGCGCCTCCGGCGGCTTCGGACCCGGCCTAGTGTCCATGTCCCGCGCCGACGCCGTCGACGGGGCCGGGCCCGATGCACTGGCCTCCGCCGTCGTCCGCATCCATGACCGTCGAGGCGTCCCGGTCGGCCTCGGCTTCCTGGCGACCGCCGATCGGATACTGACGTGTGCGCACGTGGTGTCCGCCGCGCTCGGCCTCCCTCCAGGAGCCGAGCCGGACACCGACGCCCGCGTCGACGTCGACCTCCCGCTGCTCACCGACCCGCTGCTCACCGACCCGCTCGCCGCAACCGACGGCACAGGCGGTACAGGCGGCACAGGCGGTACGCGCGTTCCCACGACTGTCGAACGGTGGGCGCCCGCCCACCCGCACGGCGCCGGGGACGTGGCCGTGCTGCACCTGTCCGCTCCACTTCCGGGCGCCCGGCCGATCCGCATCGTGGAGTCCTCCGACGTCTGGGGACACACCGTGCGGGCGTACGGCCTGCCGAGCGGCCGCCCGGGCGGTGTCTGGCACTCCGGTGTCCTGAGGGCCCGGCAGGCCAACGGGTGGATCCAGGCCGACCTGGCCGCCAACGGCTACCGGGTCTCCCCCGGGTTCAGCGGCGGCCCGGTGTGGGACGAGCAGCTCGACGGTGTCGTCGGCATGATGGCGGTCGCGGAGACCGGCGACCCTCCGTCCGGTTACCTGATCCCCGCCGAGGGCCTCGCCTCCGTATGGCCGGAGCTTCGCGAACTGGCGCTGCCGCCGTCACCGTTTCGCAGTCTGCGCCCGCTTCAGGAATCCGACGCCCCGGTCTTCCACGGCCGTCGGGCGGAGACGGCGGAGGTCACCGCCCTGGTCGCCCGGGAACGGTGGACCACCCTCGTCGGCCCCTCCGGTTCGGGCAAGTCCTCCCTCGCGATGGCCGGCGTCATACCCCGCCTGCACGCCCAGGGCATGACCACCGTGGTGATCCGGCCCAACGCCGGCACCACCCCGCTGTCCGCGCTCGCCGCCGCGCTGTCTCCGCTGCTGGAACCGGATCTGACCGAACTCGGACGCCTCGAACGCCTTCCGGCGCTGGTTGGCCTGCTGCGCGCCCAGGGGCTCGGAGATCTCGCGGCTCTCCTGCTGGCCCGCCTCGGCACCGATCAACTGATCGTCGTGGTCGACCAGTTCGAGGAGATGCTCACCGGAGCCGACCCGGCGGCTGTCGATGAGTTGGCGGCCGTGCTGTTCGGCCCGTCGCTCCCTGGGACCGTGCACGTGCTCACCACGCTCCGGGCCGACTACCTGGAGGCCGCGCTGGCCCATCCGAGTCTTGGCCGGGCCTGCAGCCGGCAGGTTTACGCTCTGGGGCCGATGACCGGTGACCAGCTCCGGGAGGTCGTCACCGCACCGGTGGCGGCGATTCCGTCGGTTCGCTACGAGGCCCACCTGGTGGACCGCATCCTGACCGATGCGGGCGGTGAGGCGGGTGCCCTGCCGCTCCTCGGCTTCACCCTCGACCTGCTGTGGAAGCGTCAGGCGGCCGGGGTTCTCAGCCACCGTGCGTACGAGGAGATCGGTCACGTCAGCGGAGCCCTCGGGGAGTACGCCGAGCAGGCCTGGGACAGACATGTCTCCGCCGGGGAGGAGCCGGCCGCCCGCCGGCTCTTCACCCGCCTCGTCCGCGTCCCCCTCGGCGCACCCGGTGCCACCCGCCGGACCGTTCCCCGCCAGGAGCTCGCCGAGGACGAATGGCACATCGCCCAACGTCTGGCCGGCACCCGGCTCCTGGTCATCGATCACAGTGCCGAGGGCGTCGAGACCGTTGAGCTGGCCCACGAGGCCCTGATCACCGCGTGGTCCCGGCTGCGCGACTGGGTCGGCGAGGACCGCGCATTCCTGGAGTGGCGGGAATCCGTCCGGCACGACCGCCGGCGCTGGGACCACGCCGGCCAACCCGCCGACCTGCTCCCCACCGGGCCCACCCTCGACACCGCCCGCACCTGGCAGCGCGAGCGCGGTGCCGAGCTGTCCGAAGCCGAACGCAGCTACCTCGAACTCGCGAGGAGGCACCACCGGGCCCGCGGCCGCCGGCGCCGCACCTTCCGGACCGCCCTCGTCGCGGTGATCACCGTCTCCCTCGCCCTGGGCGTCCTGTTCGCCACGGCCCGCCACGATGCCGCGGAGCGCCAGGCCGACTCCGACTCCCGCGCCCTCGTCCAGGCCTCCCAGGACGACATGGCCTACGACCCGGTACGGGCCGTGATGATGGCCCTCGCCGCGTACCGGACGAAGCCCACGCCGGAGGCCCGGAACCAGCTGATGCGGCAGTACCTCCTCCGGGCCGGCGCGGACTCCCTGTTCTCGGGCCTGTCCGGAACCGGCGGGACGTTCAGCACCAGCCGAGACGGTGACGTCGTCCTCTCCCGCGACGCCATGGCCCACGTCGTCCTGTTCGTCCGCGGCCGGGACGGCACCGTCCACAGCCGGCCGGTCCCGGCCCAGTACGCCTTCTACCTGATGGTCTCCCCGGACGGACGCCGAGCCGGATTCGTGGCCGACGACGGGACGGGAGGCTGGTTCGACGTCGACAAGGAGAGCACCGCGCCCATCGGCCAGGTGCACCAACTGCCCCGGGTGGACGGGGTGCTGCAGATCTCCTCGGCTCCTGCCGACGCGACCGCGATGTCACCCGACGGGCGCTACATCGCGGTTCCGACCCGTGACAGCCTGGTCTGGTGGGATCTGGACGCGGGGACGATCGCCGGCCGCGTTCCCGCACCTCAGAACATGGGAAGCGGGCTGTGGTTCGGCTCCGACGGGCATTCCCTGCTCGTGAAAACCAGCAACGGCAGTACCGGACTGGCCTCCGTGGACATGGCCGGCGGCGCCGCGCGGAACGTGGTGATGCCTGCTGATCACCAAGGGATCCTGCCCTCCGGGGACCGGACCACCGTCGCCGTCGTCCAGACCCACGAATCCGGACAGGGCAGTGGCACGAAGAGCACCGTACGACTGATCCGGGTGTCCGACGGATCCGTGGTGGGGAAACCGTACGAAACCACGGAGACGATCGCCCCGGCGACCGAACTGATCGCGGCGAACGCCGACGGCCACCGGATCGTGATCAACGAAGCCGCCAAACTGACGCTCCTGGACCTCGACCGGGGAAAAGCCGTCGCGTTGGTGGACGAACCGGGCCGCCTGTACGAGCACGCATCCGTTCTCCTCTCCACCGGCGGGAAGGAGTATCTCGCCGGTCAGGGACGGAGCTCCATCTCCTACACCGAGATCCCCGCGGGCGAGGAGGACGCGGCCGCGGCCGACACCGTCCACCTCAGTCGGGACGGCAGAAAGATCACCACCCGCCTGACCGGCGGCACCGACCTCGAACTCCGCGAGCCCGGGCTCGACCTCGGAAGGCTCCTGACCAGAACAGCCCTGCCACAGCCCGCCTGGAAGGGCAAAGGCGACCGCCTCCTGTCCAACCAGGACGACACGCTCATCGCGCTCCGGGACGGCCCGAACACCGTCTCCGTCCGTGATGCCTCCACCCTACGAGCGGTCGCCCGCATCACCGCGGCACCACCACCCCAGGGCGACTCGGCAGCCGAGGACTTCAGCTACTTCTTCGACGGGGCCGACCGCCTGGTGACGGTCTCCGGCACCCGGATCCAGCAGTGGGAGGCCAGAACCGGCCTCCGGTCGGCGCAGTTCGACGCGGCCGCGTTCCATCCCCGGGCCGACAAGCCCGGCACGCCGCAGATGTACGTCGGCCCGTACTGGCAGGAGGGAAAGGTGACCGTGGTCGTGCACGACGACCCCGTGATCCGTGTCGTCGACATCGGCACCGGCCACACCGTCACGTCGCTGAACCCGGGCATCACCGACCTGATCGCGGCCCGGTTCGACGAGAGCGGCCGCTACCTGGCCGTTCTCCGCCGCAACAGCGTCATCGAACTGTGGCGGCTCGACCCCCTGCAGAGGGAGATCGGCCCTCTCCCCACCACCAGCACACCGGGCCAGAACTCGGCCATCACCCGATTCGTCGACGCCCAGGGCCGTTTCATGATCGCGGCCAACAACTCCATCCGGATCTACCAGGTCGGCGGCCAACCTTCCGTGGACTCCTACGACTTCCGCAACGTGACCGACAACAGTCTGCAGGAGCCGCTCACGTTCCTGGACGCCACCAACGACGGAAAGACCTTCCTCATCCGCACCGAGAACGACTACGTCCACCGGATCGTCCTCGACCCCGACGCTTGGCAGCGGAGCCTGTGCCGCATCATCGGCTACCGCTCCTTCACCGCCGACGAACGACGCACCCTGCCGGTCCGGGTACCCGACCGCCCCCTCTGCCTTCCCCCCAAGCCCTGAAGCTGCGGACGGCCCCGGAATCGACGCCGACTGCGCGGTGAACGCGCAGATCCGGGCTTCCACCCGCAACGGCTGGACGTGATCTCGCGCTTGTCGCCCTCCCGACCACCCGCGCCCTCCCGACCGCCCGCGCCCTCACTCCGGCTGCGGGCGGTGGTTGTGGAACAGGACGGTCCCCTCCACCAGCCCCTTCTCCACCACCGCCGGCGTGGCGCGCAGCCACTGGAGTGCCTCCGCACTGGTCGGGGTGTCGGCGACCAGCTTGTAGAAGGACAGGTAGCCCGCCACGCGTTCCAGGAGCACGCTGTTGGGGATCGGGATCGCCGCCCCGAAGGCGTCGAGGGGATCCCGGCCGGCGGCCCGGTAGCTGTCCATCGTGTGGAACTCGCCGGCGAGTCGGCTGCGCTCGGGCGTGAGCCGGTCCGGGGGGATCGTCTTCAGGATCGCGGAGAGTTTCCCCTGGCTCTTGCTGTAGCTGTCACCCATGGCGAGTTTGAGCGCCGCGGCCGCCTCTTCGCCGAACGCGCGCAACTCGGTGGAGATCTTCCGCTGCGCCATCGTCTGCGGCTTCTCCTGGGACTTGAAACGACCGGTGACCGAGTCGAGCGCGTGCTGCATCTCATGGGTCACGGTCGCGGCGAATTCCCGCAGTTCGAGCGGTGAGGCCTGGTCCTTGGGCGGGGTGATCCGCAGCGCGCCGCCCTCTCCTTCGTTGCTGAGCGCGAACAACGCGCGCGCACCCCTGATGTCCGTCTGCTCGTCGATCTCGATGGTGATCGCGGACTCCTCCAAGGCCTTGAACAACTCCCGGTAGGGGACGCTGAATCCGTCACCTTCCTGCTCGCCGGACGCCTGTTGGAGCAGTTCCGCGAAACGGTCCGGCGAGAGGTGCTGCCGTGACCAATCGGCCTTGGCGTAGGTGATGGCGCGCTGGACGACCGGCTCACCGGGACGGGCGGCCGGCGCGTCCCCCGTCCTCCTCTGGACGGGGGACCGCTGTACCGGTGCGCCCGCCCCGACGACGGCCTGCGGGTGACCGCACCCCGCACCGTGCTGGTGCCTGGACCGCTCGATCACCCGCGAGACCGCGGCGTTGCCGATGCCGCGCTGCAAGGCGAGGACCGTCTGCGCAGACCCGCCCCCGAGGCTCAGCCCCAGCCAGTCGGCCGCCGGAACGGCCTTGCGCGGCAGGTCGCGGCGCCGCTGCGGCTCCGACGGCTTGCCGGGGTCTTTCGCGTGCATGGGGAACCCCTCCGGAGGCGCGACAGGTGTTCCCTCCGGCATATCCGGCCGGACTGTCGCCGCGCAGCACAACGGACGATCGGGCACCGATCTGTGCTCCAAAGGGCACGCAACGGCCGGGGTACGCACCCGTGCTGTGCCCGGTGCGTCCCCGGCCCCGCCGGCGTGGTCAAGGAGGAGAACACGCCGGTGTCGAACGGATCAGCTGTTGCCGCCGCTGCTACCGCCGCCGTTGTTGCCGGTACCACCACCGTTGTTACCGCCGCCGTTGTTGCCGCCCCCGTTGTTGTTGCCGCCCCCGTTGTTGTTGCCGCCCCCGTTGTTGCCACCGCCGCCGGTGGTGGGAGGCGGCGAGAGCAGGTTGAGCAGGTCGCCCAGAAGGTTGGGCTTGTAGATGTACGTGTTGCCGCAGTTGTTCGAGAAGCCCGCGTCCTGGCCGACCACGCATGCGATGCCGACGTCTCCGCCACGCCTGTCCGTGCCGCCATGGCCGCCGGAGCCGGCGACGGCCCAGCTCGCGTCCGCAAGAACGAGAGCACTGGCAGCAGCTGCAACGACAGCGAATTTCTTGATCATCTCTCCACCTCTTGGTTGGTGACTTCGCTTCATGCTGCGGAATCCACGCATGCCACCACCGCACGGCAGGGCGGTTAAATCGTAAAACTCGATAATATTTCACCCAATTCACCCAGGGTTGACGGGCCGTCACCGCAGGGCAATCGGCTCACCGAACCCCCAGTCAGGCCACGGAGCCGACCCGCCGCCCGGCCGACTCCCCGGCTTCTCGGCTCCCCGACTCAGAGACCCGCCGTGTCGAGTTCGAGGCTCAGCGGAGGCGGTAGCTGCAGGGGGGTACCGAAGGGGTGCGGTCCTTCCACCCGGGTGTAGCCGAGCCGGCCCGGCTGGGAGAGCAGCGTGCAGGTGCGTTCCTGCCGGTCGACCAGGAGGTACACGGGCGCACCGAACTGCGAGTAGCGCCGGCGCTTGGCGGTCCTGTCGGTTTCACCGTTCGACGGTGATGTCACTTCGACGACGAGCACGGTCTGGTCCGGGAGGAGCGCTCCCTCCGTCTTCGCCAGCTCGGCGGGCACGACGGCCAGGTCCGGCACGTAGAAGTTCTCCGTGCCGGGCAGGTCGAGGTTCCCGGAGCCGGCACGGAGGTCGAGCTCGCGCATGCGAGGGCCGATCTGCTCACGGATCAGGTCGACAGCGCTCTCGTGGGCCCAGGACGGTGACACCGGGGTGATGACTCCCTCGACGATCTCGACACGGTCACCCGCAATATGCCGAATTGCATACTTCAGGGCCTGCTCCGGATTCGGCACCTGGCTGTAGTCACCTGGGCCGGCGTGCGCTGTACTCACGTGCTGCTCTCCTGTCCGGGATCTCAACCCGCAGAACGGACCAGTGACAGTCTGACGTGTCCGCCCCTGGGCGCCACCACATGACGTCACGATGCGTCGGTGTGACACGGGCGGCGGCCGACGCCCGGTCGGCAGGCGGGTTCAGGGGGCCGCGAACAGCCGGGGGAAGCCCGGGGCCAGCCACGGCCGGCGTCCCCACGCGAGCACCTTGCCCCGGGCGAGGGCGCCGGTGGCGGTGTAGCGGCCCAGCGCGATGAGGAAGAACGCCACCGGGCCGGTGAGGATCGTGCAGTCCGGGCGGCGCGGCGGCTCCTGGCTCACCACGGCGGCACCGTCCGTGAAGGTCACCGCGAACCCGCCCAGGCCGCGCACCCGCAGCCGGTAGCAGGCGCTGTGGCCGGCCGCGGCGCGCGCGTCCAGCACCCGTGGCATCGCCATCTGTAGGAAGGGCATCGTCAGCCCGACGCGGTGCCGGTCGAGCGGGTGCGGCCGCCCGAGCGCGATGGCGATGTCGTAGAGGTGGCCCAGCATGTGGGTCAGCAGGTAGGCGCCGAGGGTGTCCAGGTCCATCGGGCCAAGCGGGGTCAGCACCGGCTCGGTGCCGCCGCGCGCGCCGGCCGCTGCCGTGAACTCCCTTGCCTGCCGGGCGATCTCCCCGGCGAGCACGGTCAGGTCCCGCTCCGGCCGCCTGGCCAGCGAGGCCTCGTTCGCGGCGGCCAGCGAACCCGGAGTGCCGTCCCCGTACGGCCGTTCCTCGCCGGCGGCCAGTGCGGCCATCAGCTCGTTGGCCATCGCCAGGTGGGCGGCGGCCTCGCCGACCGTCCACTCGGCGCCGGGTATCGGGGTGTCGCCGCGGCCGCCGGCGAGCAGGGCGACGGCCTCGTCGCCGACGGCGGTGACGGCTTCGAAAAGCGCGGTGCGCGCGGCACCGGAGACGTGCTCGGGGAGCGGGAGGGTCATGCTGGTGAAGACTGGCCGACCCCCGCACCGCTGTCCAGACCCGCGACACGGTTCGGTCCGGCCCCTGACCATCGCGGCCCGCCTGGACGACGAGAGCCGGTCAGCCCGCTATCGGGCCCCGCGGACCCTGGAAACCGCCCTACGCTCGGCTGAAGCCGTGGCTGCGCTCCACCTTCGCCACGTGCAGCGTGTAGTTCTGGTACCACTCGGCTTGCCCGCGCTTCTGCGCCGCGCGGTGCTCGACGTTGCTCCGCCACTCCGTGAGGGCGTCGGCGTCGCGGAAGTACCCGACGGTGATGCCCAGGCCGCCAGGGGTCTGGGCGTGGTCCATCCCCAGGTACCCGGGGACGTCCTTCACCAGGTCTTCCATGCGTGCGCTGGTCTCGCTGTAACCGCTCTGGTCCTGGGTTCGCACTGTCGTGAAGACGGCCAGGTAGTAGGGGGGTTCATAGGCCTCGACGGGCACGACAGGTGCTTCGGGGTGATCGCTCATGGCGCCACCGTAAGGCGGGACGCGCCGAATGATCCAGTTCTTTCCTGAACGGCTGATGCGCCTTGCGTCCTCGTCCCGCTGTCAGCTCCCGGAGGTGGCGGCGGGGGCGAAGGCGAGGGCGGTGTTGTGGCCGCCGAATCCGGCCGAGGTGCTCAGTGCGAGGTGGAGGCGCTGGCGGCGGGGGCCGTCGTGGACCAGGTCGATCGCGCCGGTGTCCCGGTCCGGGAGGGCGAACCCCGCGGTGGCGGGGACGAGTTGGTGCTGCACGGTGAGCACCGTCAGGGCGGCTTCGATGGCACCGGCGGCGCCCATCGTGTGGCCGAGCGCGCCCTTGACGGAGGTGACGGACGGGGGGCGCCGGGCGAAGAGCCGGTCGATCAGGCGGGCTTCCGCGGAGTCGTTGAGCGGGGTGCTCGTACCGTGGGCGTTGACGTGGTCGACGTCGTCGGGGCCGGCGCCGGCCTCGGCGAGGGCCAGCCGGGCGGCCGCTTCGAGTCCACGGGCTTCCGGGTGCGGTGCGACGGGGTGGTAGGCGTCGGCGGCGGTTCCGGTGCCGACCAGCAGGGCCCTGGGCGTGGCCTGCCGCGACGTCGCGTCCGGCCGGCGTTCCAGGACGAGGAAGCCCGCTCCCTCGCCGATGACGAAGCCGTCGCGGTCCGCGTCGAACGGGCGGGAGGCGCGGGCGGGGTCGGTGTTGCGGGAGAGCGCCTTCATCCGGGCGAATCCGGCGACGCAGACCGGAGTGATCATGGCGTCGGTGCCGCCGGCCAGGGCGATGTCGCAGGCTCCGGTGTGGAGCAGCAGGGCCGCGGTGTGGATGGCGGCGGCCCCGGAGGCGCAGGCCGTGGCGGTGTGCAGCACCGGGCCCGTCGTGCCGAGCTCGATGGCGAGTTGAGCTGCTGCCATGTTCGGTAGGAAGGCGGGGAGCGCCAGTGCGGACACGGCGGAGGGGCCCAGGGTGCGGAGTCGTTCCGCCGCGTGTTCGTAGCTGCCGACTCCTCCGGCGGCGGAGCCGAGGACCAGGGCGACCCGGGCGCCGTCCCAGCGCGCGGGTTCGAGGCCCGCGTCGGCGACGGCCTCCCGCGCGGCGGCGATGGCGAAGCGGGTGGCGCGGTCCAGCCTCCAGGGCTGGCGGCCGCCGACCAGCGCGGCGGAGTCGCCGGGGACCCGGCAGGAGAGGACGACGGGGAGCCCGGCGAGCGCCGGATCGGGTGCGGCGGTGCTGCGGGCGTCGAGGACGCCTCGCCAGGTCGGCTCCGCCCCGTGACCGGCCGGGGTGACCAGGCCGATCCCGGTGACGGCGAGCGGTGGGCGGGCCGCACTCATGCGGCTGGGCCGGGCGGCTGCTCGGGGTCGACGGACGGGTCGGGCCGGACGGAGGCGACGGGCCGGACGGGCTGCGCGAGCAGGGCGTGGATGCGGTCGACGAGCTGGCCCACCGTCACGTCGGCGGCGGAGTCGAGGTCGTCGTCCAGGGCGACGCCCCAGTGTTCCTGGAGGGTGACGACGAGTTCGATCCGGGCGAGGGAGTCGAGGTCGAGCTCGTCGAGGGCGGCGTCGTCGCCGATCGTGTCGGAGGGGGTGTCGAACTTCTCGGTGAGCAGGGTGACCAGGTGCTCGCGGACGGGGTTCACGGTGGGCTGACCTCCTCGTGGTCGTGGTCGGGGTCGGGGGCGGGGTCGTGGTCGCGGTCATGGTCGTGGCGCCGGGGCCGGGGTTCCGGGACGGCCGTCCGTACGGGTGCGTCCGGCCACAGCAGGGTGGCGGAGGCCCAGGTGAGACCGCCGCCGAAGGCGGTGAGCAGGGTCGGGGCGCCCGGGCGGCAGGCCCCTCGGGCGGCGGCGTCGGCGAGGGCGAGCGGTACGGAGGCGCCCGCCGTGTTGCCGACGTCGCGGATGTTGCCGAAGCGGTGCCGCGGCGGGATGCCGAGGCGGTCGGCGACGGCGTCCAGGATCCGCTGGTTGGCCTGGTGCCCGATGAAGGCCTGGACCTCGCGGGCCTGCCAGCCGGTCGCGGCCAGGGCGGCCCCGGCGGAGGCGGCCATGCGGCGTACGGCGTGGGCGTAGACCTGGCGCCCGCGCATCCGGAAGTAGCGGTCGCCGCGCCCGGGGGCTTCGGTGGCGGGGAGTCGAGAGCCGCCTGCGGCCACGGTGATCAGGTCGCTCTCGCCGCCGTCGCTGCCCCAGTCGGTCTCCAGCAGGGCCCCGGGTTCGGTGGTGTCCCCGGGGCGGAGTACCACCGCGGCGGCGGCGTCGCCGAAGAGCGGTGCGGTGTCGCGGTCGAAGGGGTCGACGATGGCCGAGTACTTCTCGGCCGCGACCACCAGGGGGGTGCGGCAGGCGCCGCTGCGGAGCAGGGCGGAGGCCGTGGCCAGGCCGTAGAGGAAGCCCGAGCAGACGGCTGCGAGGTCGAACGCGGGGACCGGTCCGAGGCCGAGGCGGTGGGCGACCTCCGGTGCGGTGGCCGGGCAGGGGCGGTCCGGCGTGGTGGTGGCCAGCAGGAGCAGGTCCGGGCGCAGGCCCGGGGAGCCGGTGGAGTCGATCGCGGCGCGCGCGGCGGCCGTGGCCAGGTCCCCGGTGCTGACGCCGGGTCCGGCCAGCCGCCGGCGGTGGATGCCCGTCCGGCCGGTGATCCACTCGTCGGTGGTGTCCAGGCCGCCCCGGGCGATGACCTGGGTGTTGGTCACCTCCCGGGGCGGGAGGCTGGAGCCGAGACCGGCGATCACCGCCGTGGCACGGCGGCCGGGGAAGGGGGCGGAGGGTGGCGAGGTCATGCCGCAGCGAACGGGGAGGGCGGCTTGGGGGTGCCCGCAAGACCGCCGTCGGGGACCGAGAGGCCGCCGTCCAGGGCGATCGCCTGCCCGGTGAGGAAGGCGGAGGCGGGCGAGGCCAGGAACAGCGCCGCCGCGGCGACCTCCTCCAGTTCGGCCCAGCGCCCCATGGGCACGTGGGCCAGCAGCCAGTCGGTGAGCGCGGCATTGGTGTGGACGGCGGCCGTCATGTCGGTGCGCACCCAGCCGGGGCACAGCGCGTTGACCCGGATCCCGCTGCGGGCCCAGCCGGCCGCGAGGCTGCGGGCGAGGGAGACCTGGGCGGCCTTGGTCGCGGCGTAGACCTCCATCATGGGCGTGCCGACCAGACCCGCGACCGAGGACATCAGCACCAGGCTGGCACCGTCCGACTGCGCCAGGTACGGGTGGGCGTGCCGGCAGATCGCGGCGGTGGCGTTGAGGTTCACCGCGACCACCTCGTCCCAGACGTGCTGCGGGAGGTGCTGCAGCGGTGCGAGGAGGGTGCTGCCGTCGGGGTTGGTGGGCAGGATGCCGGCGTTGTGGACGACGATGTCGAGACCGCCCAGGGCCTGGGCGGCCTGGTCGACGATGGCGGCCTGCCCGGTGTCGGCGAGGTCGCCGGGGACCAGGACGGGGGTGCCCCCGTAGCGGGCCACCTGGTCGGCGGTGTGCTTCAGCGCGGGCCCGGTGCGGGCGGAGAGGGCGAGCCGGGCCCCGGCCTGGGCGAGCGCGACGGCGACGGCCTGGCCGATGCCGCGCGAGGAGCCGGTCACCAGTGCGCGGCGGCCGTCGAGGCGGAAGCGGTTGAGGATGGTCATGAGGGGTTCCTCCGGTTCCGGCGGGGCGTCAGTCGGTGGTGTTCCGGGCGGTGCCGTCCTGGACGGCGGTGTCCCGGGCGGGGGAGTTCAGGACGGGGGTGTCCTGGGCGCTGCTGGACCGAACAGGCGCGCGCAGGGAGCGGGCGCCCGTCCAGGTGAGCAGGGCGCTGCCCCAGGTCAGGCCGGCGCCGAAGACGCAGACGAGCACGCGGGCCCGGTCGGCCAGCAGGCCGCGGGCGGCGGCGTCGGCCAGCGCGAAGGGGGCGGAGGCCGCGCCGATGTTGCCCGTCAGGTCCCCGGTGATGTGCAGGCGTTCGGCCGGGATGCCGATCCGGTCCGCGACGGCGCGCAGGAGCACCGGGTTGGGCTGGTGGGTGATGAAGGCGTCGATGTCCTTGAGGTCGAGGCCGTGGTCGGTGAGGGCCTGGTCGACGAGGCGGGGGAAGATCTCGGTGATGAAGTCGCGCACGACCCGGCCGTCCATGTGGATGTGGTGCAGCCCGGCGGCCAGGCTCTCGGGGCCGGCGGGTATCCGGCTGCCGCCGGCGGGGATCAGCACGTGGTGCGCGCCGCGGCCGTCCGAGCCGAGGCGGAAGCTGTGGAAGCCGGCGTCGTCGTCGACGGGGCCCAGGACGGCTGCGGCGGCGCCGTCGGCGAAGAGGACGGCGGTGGCTCGGTGGGCGGGGTCGACGAACTTCGAGTAGGCCTCGACGCCGACGACCGCCGCGTACCGGGCGCCGGGGGTCGTGGCCAGCCAGGCGTGCGCGACCTTGGCCGCGAACAGCCAGCCGGAGCACGCCGCGCTGACGTCGAGTGCGACGGCGTTGGCGGCGCCGGCGAGGGCCTGGACGCGGCAGGCGGTGGCCGGCCCGAGTTCGTCGGGCGTGGAGGTCGCCGCGACGACGAGGTCGAGCCGGTCCGGCGGGATGCCGGCGGCCTCGCAGGCGGCCAGTACGGCGGCCGCTGCCAGGTCCGAGGCGGCCTCGTCGGGTGCGGCCCGATGCCGTTCGAGCACGCCGGTGCGCTCGGTGATCCAGGTGGCCGAGACACCGGCGGGAGGGCCGACCTCGTGGTTGCCGCGGACCTCGGCAGGCAGGTACGTGCCCATGCCCAGGACGCCGGTCATGGGGGGCTTCCTTCGGTTCACGACGTGCTCCCGGTGCGATCGGAGGAGCCGGTGGAGGAGCCGGTGGAGGAATTGGCGGGGGCGCCGGCGGAGGCACCGTGGGCGGCCAGGAGCGCGGCGGCGTAGTCGGGCTCGTCGAGGGCCGTGCGGGCGAGGCCGGCCCCGGGGTCGAGGGCGGCCACGATGTCCGGCAGGGCCTGACGCAGTCGGTCGCACAGGGCGTCCATGGCGGCGGGCAGGGCGCGGACGGCCGAGGGGGTGAGCACGCCGGTCGCCAGCAGGGGACCGGCCAGGCACCGGGCCTGGCGCAGGCCGTCGAGCGCGGCAAGGTCGGCCGCCCGGGGAACGGGCCACCCGTGCCCGTGCGCGGTACTCCCCTCCACCGCGGCCTCGGCCGCGAGCCGGCGGGCCTGGACGTCCCCCAGCTCCAGGGCGTCCTCCAGCAGCGGGTTCCACAGGTTCAGGTCGCGGTGGAGCGAACGGTGGGGCGAGCGGCGCAGCGCCTCGGTACGGGCCGACGCCGCGGCGGCGAGGTCGTCGGCGAGCCGGTCCTGCAGCGCGGTGACGACCTCGGGCCACCACGCCGCGTCGGTCGGATCGGACGGGAACCGGCCCTGGTCTGACGGAAACCGGCCCGGCCCGGACGGCCGCCGATCAGGGCGTGCCCGCTCCTCGGCGAGGGCGCGGCCGGCGTCGAGCAGGATGAGGGTGTTGTCTCCGCCGGCGCTGTCGAAGGCGCGGGCGAAGCCGAGGTAGCCCGGCAGCCGGTTGTGGTCGAAGAGGCCCGACACCCCGCAGCGGTGCTGGAGGGAGTCGACGAGGTCCGCCACGGCCCGGGTGCTGTGCGCCTTGTGGAGGGCGAGCGAGCGGTCGACCGCGGCCCAGGGGGAGAAGGTCATCGCCGTGCCCGGCCCGTCGGAGGGCCTTGCGGCGCGCAGCCCCGCCCACGTGGACAGGGCCGCCCGGGCGGTGCAGCGCAGGGAGAAGGCGGCGGCCAGCGCTCCGACGACGGCGTGCTGCTGGGTGCGGTAGTCCAGGACCGGGCTCCCGGGCGCCAGCCGGCCGTGCGAGCGGCGGCCCGCGCTGAACCGCCACGCCATCGCCGCGCTGCGGCCCGCCAGGCCCGCCATCGCGGACGGCAGGGTGGCCCACAGCCCCTGGCCGCAGCTCAGGGTCCGCTGGAGGCGGGCGTCGGCGCTGGGCTGCGGGTCGTGCAGCACGCCCGTGGCGTCGATCCCGGCCCCGTCCGCCAGCCAGCGGTCGTACGGGATTCGGGCGCCGTGGAACCGGACGAGGCCGTAGGGCAGCGGGAGCGCGCCCACCGGGAGCGGGCCGGAGACGGACACTCCCGGTGCCGGGCGGCCGTCGGCCCCGGTGATGTCGACGAGGAAGGAGAACACTCCCCCGTCCTGGGCGCCCGTCAGCAGCCGTGCGCAGACCACCGCCTGCTGGGGCAGGCCGAGCGCCGCGACGGAGGAGAACTTCGCGGCCCGGTGGTCCGGGGTGTGCAGCGTGAACGCGCGGCGGGCCGGGTCGAACCGGGCCTCGGTGCGGATCCCGAGGTGGCTGCCGGCGTCGCCGATCTCGGTGACCAGGAAGGAGCCCTTGGTGCGTGCGTGCGCGAGGGCGCCGTCCGGGTCCGCGGCCTTGCCCCCCAGGAGGACCAGCGAGCCGACGCACAGGGTGTAGTGGGAGAGGAAGGTCTGATAGAGCGATGGATCCGCCAGTGCCGTCGCCTCGCTGAGCGCGGCCAGCAGGTCCGCGTCGGCGACCACCTCGGCCGCCGGCGGCAGCGAGGCCGCCAGGCGGGCCAGCCGCCGGTGCGCGCTGACGTCCGTGCGCAGGGCTGCCGCCCCGTGTTCGGCCCGGTGGTCCGCGAGGAGCTGGCCGAACTCCGCGGCCCGCCGGGGAGGGAGCAGCGCCGAGAGGCGGGTCAGGACGTCGATCGCGTCGGTCTCCTCGCCGGGCCTCCGTTCGGTGTTCATGCGTCCCCCCGTGCGGCCGTCGTGGTCGGGTGGTGGTGGTGCGACGTGCCCTCCCCCGGCGTGGCGGGAGGCGGGCAGGAGCGCGGGGGCTCCAGCGACGCCTGGGGCGGAAGCGGCGCCTGGGGGCCGGTCGGCCACGGGCCGTCGGCGACCGGCGCGAGCGCGTCCTGCCGCGGGTCGATCCTGCGCACGCTGTTCGTCAGCGTGCTGCCGGTGCCCGCCTCGACGACCAGCGAGGCGTCCGCCAGGGCCGCGCCGAACACCGCGGGCAGGTCGAAGGGCCTGACCAGGCAGGCGGACAGCCCGCTCGGCAGGTCGCTGTCCGCGCGGTAGAGCCGGCCGGCCACCGCCGAGTACACCGGTCGGCGCGGCGGGGACAGGCGCAGCCGTCGGGCGAAGTGCGCGAACGCGCCGGCCTCGTGGACGAGAGCCGGGTGGTGGCTCATGAACGGGAGCCGCAGCCGCTGCGCCCCCACGCCGTGCGCCGTCGCCGACCGTTCGACGACGGCGAGCCCGTCGAGCGGGCCGGAGACCACCGTCTCCCCGCCGTGGTTGACACAGGCCACCACCACGCCCGTGCCCGGCCCGGCCGCCGCGAGCAGCCGGCGGGCTGTGGCCGGGCCCGCGCCCAGCAGTGTCATGCCGCCGCCGTGGCCGGTCAGCAACTGCCCGAGCCGGCAGGCCAGCCGGGCCCCGTCGGCGACCGAGCAGCATCCGGCCGCGGTCAGCGCGGGGATCTCGCCGAAGCTGACCGCCACGAGGCGGTGCGCCCGGCAGCCGTCGGCTTCGAGTGCGCGGTGCACCGCCAGGGACACACCGAACAGCGCGAGTTGTACGGTCCCGGGCGGCTCGGCGGCCAGCGCGCCGGCGCTGAGCGGGGAGCCGCCTGTCAGTCGGGAGCCGTCACCCGAACAGGAGCCGCCTGTCAGACGGGGGCCGATCGGCGCCACCCCGAACTCGGCGGCGACCACGTCGGCCTCCTCGAAGACCTCGGCGACCGCGCGTGCCAGCGACCCGACGCGGGGAAGCGTCCGCAACAGCGGAGTCAGACTGAAATCCCCCTGCCCGGGGAACATGTGAACGAACTTTCCGGTGGCCGTGGGACTCTGCGGACGCTGCGGGCCGGACATCACGGATTCCGCCTCCACCCTGGGGCACGTTCGAAGGAAACGCCCCGACATCACCGATGGTGGAGTCTGCGGCCGCCCTCGCGGACGCTTTTCGACGGCCGGCCCGTCAAGCTTTTCCGGGCGTCAACTTTCAAGGAATTACAACGAGTTGGGAATCCCATTCGGGTATCCCGGCGGCACCGCGAGCGGATAGCATGGCGGGATGTGCGCAGCGCGACCGCGTACCGCGGAGGCCGGACCGGGCCGCCGTGAGCGCGGCGTCGACGACCCGCCGGGAGAGACATGGCCGTCCGCCGTGTGCCGAACGCCCGCCTTCGCGAACTCCTCAAAGAAGCCCGATGGACCGGAGAGCAACTGGCCCGGGCCGTCAATCAGATCGGCGCCGAATCCGGATGGGCCCGGGCCTACGGGCGCGCCTCGGTGCACCAGTGGCTCACCGGAGCTGTTCCCCGCAAGCCCGCCCCCCACCTCGTCTGCGCGGCGCTGGGTCGTCGGCTCCGACGGCCCGTCACCCTGGCCGACGCCGGATTCGGTGACCCGCCGCCGGACACCCCGACGCCGGATTCCCCGGCGGTGCTCGCGCGGCTCGCGGCGGCGGCCGCCGCACCCGATCGCCACGGGAACCTCCTCTCCTACCAGCCGCCGCCCGCCCCGTCCGGCAGCCCGACCGGCCTGACCGAAGGCCCGACCGAAGCCGCGATCGGAGGCCCGACCGAAGCCCTGACCGGCCCGCCGGTACCCGCGGGCGCAAAGGCGCCCCCGCCCCAGCCGGACGCGCTCGCCCTGCTGCTGCCCGTCTTCTCCGCGATCGACCGCGTCCACGGCGGAGGCCAGGCCCGCACCGCACTCGCCGCGTTCCTCGCGACCACGGCGGCGCCCATGCTCGCCGCACCCGCCCCGCCCGTCCGGCACTTCGGCATCCTCGGAGCCACCGCCCGACTGTGCTACCTGTGCGCCTTCATGCACATCGACGACGACCTCAACGGCCTCGCCGGCCAGTACTACCGCCTCGCCCTCGACCTGGCCCGGCACGCCGGCGACACGGCCGCCCAGGCGATGACCCTGCGCGCCATGGCCACCCAGGCCTACGAACTCGGCCACCGGCGCCAGAGCCTGCGCCTGGCGCAAGCCGCCGCCGACTGCCGCATCAGCTCCTCGGCGCCGCGGCTGCGCGCCTCCGTCCTGGGGCAACTCGCCCTGTCCGAGGCCGCCGTCGGCGATCGGACGGCCGCGCTGCGCCACATCGGCGACGCCCGCGACCTCCTCACGAACGCCACGGGCCCGCCGCCGCCGGTCGGCGACTACCACCGCGCCTCGTGGGACCACCAGCGGGCCCTCGTCGGAGTCGAACTCGGCGACCTTGCCGGGGCGATCAAGCTCCTGGAGGTGTCCGCCGCCCGCAGGCCCCGGGGCGAGTCCCGCTCCCGTGCCGTCGTCCTCAGCAGGCTGGCCGAGCGCCAGCTGGCGGCCGGGCACATCGAAGCCGCCTGCGCCACCTGGCACGAGTTCCTCGACGTCTACCCGCTGCTGGCTTCCCGCCGAGCCCACCTGGCCAGGGCGCGGATGCCCGGGCTTCTGCTCCCCCACCGCCGACGGCCGGCCGCGGACCACCTCATCCAACGGGCCACCGCCCTGGGGCGTGCCTGACGATTCGCGCCCGCCGTACCGTCCGGGCCTTCTCTCCGTCAGGGCCGGCGTGGAGTCCGCGCGAGGACGTCGGTCGCGACCTCCGTGACCGTCCGGTGGTAGGCCACGCTCACCGGCCCCAGGCCGCCGATCGCCCCGACCACGGCGTCCGTCGCGTCTCCGGCGCCCTCGGCGGCCCGCAGCGGGGCGATCACGCCGATGGTCGCCGCCGCCGCGATCTCCTCGGGCCGCAGGGCGTTCAGACCGTTGAACGCCACGAACGTGCCGGAGCGGATCGACGCCGCCACGGCACTGCCGGCGGAGACCAGCACCAGGTCGCTGGACTCCGCCACCGCACGGACGGCGCGCCGCCGGTCGGAGGAGCGGTAGCACCACTGATCGGGGTGCTGGCCTCGAAGCAGCGGAAACCGTGCGCGCAGCACCCCGAGGATCTCCGCGACCTCCTCGACCGGCGAGCACGGGTGCTGGACGAAGGACAGCCGCTCGGGATCGACGGACCGCAGGGCCTGCGCCCCGGCCGCGTCGGCCACCCGGACCCGCCCCGCCTGCTGCGCGGCGGGACCAGCCGGGGCGAAACCGCCGCCGCCGAGCACGAGGACGGTGTCCCCGCGAGCCTCGTACTGCCGGACGGCGGCCCACGTCGCGGCCGCCCGCGGACACTCGGCCTGCCCCGCGCCCCCTGCGGACGGGGCGAGCCGGTTCAGGGGCTGGGACGGGACGACCGGGGTCGGTCCGCACGCGGGCTCCGACGCGCAGACGATCAGCCGTCTGGTCCGCACCGTGGCCGACCAGACCCGGACGGCCTCCGCCGCCACCGCCTCCTGGCGGGCCGGAGCGATCACGGCGATCCCCACCACGGCCCCGTCCAGGTCGATGTAGGTCGTGGCGAACAGCCGCCCGCCCCGGCCCGCCGGCAGGATTCCGCCGGCACCGATCCGGGAGGCGAACCCGCGCTCGTGGAGCCACCCGGCCACGAGCGGGGCCGCCGGGCAGGTCACCGGTCCGCGCGTCGGATGGACGTAGCCGGACAAGACGGTGATCGGACCGTCAGGGCCCGATGCCACGTCGGACTGCTCCGTCAACCGGGACCGGTTCATGCCGGCTCCTCCCAAGGGTGGCTGGCCACGTCGTTCGGCTCCGGCGAAGATCGCGGATGCCGTTGGTGATCTTCCGAGTGTGCCCGGTGAAGCCGCGTCGGCGAGCTGCGGACAGCGCCGTGGACAGAGATGTCGCCGACGGGTGTCCGGCAGGCGCAGCCGCCAGCGCTTCGGCGGGGGCGGCGGGGGCCGGAGCGGTCGACGGGCCGGATGTGAAAGTCGGATTCTCCCTGAATCCGACCCGCGGGTTCGCCGTATACGAATGGAAGTCGCATTGTCCTGGCGGCCGGACAGTCGAAATCCACTCCACGCCACCATGGTTCACCAGCGACAGGATTAACCTGAACGCCGCATTCGGACAAGAGGTCGAGTCGACCACACAAACCGCGAATCCCCTTGCGGTGGCGCTGAGTTGAACCAACCTCCGGCCGACCGCGCCGGACACCCGGACGGACCTCCCGAGTTCGGGGCACAGCTGCGGTGCGCACGCGAATAGTCCAGCCCGCGACGGCCTGCGTGGCGCGATGCCACCGGCGCTGGAATATTGCTAGAAGTGACGGCAGTCACACGCAATGGAGTTCGATGTGCGCTTCGCGACGCGCGATGTCCGCCGCTCGGTCATCGTCAGCCTCATGGGTACCACGCTCGTCTGGTACGACTTCTTCCTCTACGTCAACGCTTCGGTGCTGGTCTTCAAGCACCAGTTCTTCCCCTACCTCTCGCCCTTCGCGGCGACGCTCACCGGCATCGGCCTCTACGGGGCCGCGCTGGTGGCACGGCCGGTCGGCGGGGCGCTCTTCGGGCATCTCGGCGACCGCCACGGCAGGCGCCCCGCCCTGGTGGGCGCGCTGCTGCTGACCGGGGCCTCCACCGGCCTGGTCGGGCTGCTGCCCGGCTACGGCCAGATCGGCTTCGCCTCCCCCCTCCTGCTGGTCACGCTGCGCCTGCTCCAGGGGCTCGGCCTGGGCGGTGCGTGGGGGGCCGCCACCGTCGTCGCGCACGAGTGCGCCGAACCGGGGCGCCGGGGGCTGGTGTCGAGCTGGGCCCAGATCGGCGCACCGGCGGGCAACCTGCTGGCGTTCGGGGCCATGACAGCGGTCTCCGGTGCGCTGACCCCCGCCCAGTTCATGACCTGGGGCTGGCGACTGCCCTTCCTGCTCTCCGCCGTACTGGTGGTGGTGGGGCTGTGGGCCCGGGCCCGGATCGAGGAGACCCCCGCCTTCCGGGCGCTCGCCCTCACCGGGGCCCGCGCCAGGCGGCCGGTCGTCGAACTGATCGCCCGGCACCGCAGGCAGCTGCTCATCACCACGGCGATCACCGCCGGAGCCGACGTCGTGCTCTTCGGCTTCTCGTTCAACTACGTCCTCACCCTGCTGCGCGTCGCCGGCCTGTCGCTCAACGCCCTGATCGCGCTCTCGCTCCTCGCCCCGCTCGCGTTGATCGCCCTGATCCCGTTCTTCGGCGCGCTGTCCGACCGCTACGGGAGACGACGGGTCTGCCTGGCCGGGACGATCACCATGGCGGTCTGGGCCGCCGCGTTCGCGCCCCTGCTGCGCTTCGGCTCTCCTCCGGTCCTGGTGCTCGCCTACCTGCTGTCGCTGGTGGGCTTCGCCGCGATGTACGCCCCCCAGGCGGCCCTGGTCTCCGAGCTCTTCCCGAGCCGCGTGCGCCTCAGCGGAACCGCCGTCGGCTACCAGCTGGGCGGACTCCTCGGCGGCACCCTCGCCACCTACCTGACCGCCGAGGCCACCGACTGGTTCAAGTCCCCGGCCGTGACCCCGCTCTACGTCCTCGCCGTCCTGGTGGTCAGCGGTACGGCGCTCCTCACCCTCGCGCGCGACGGCGAGGACGACGGCTCCCCCGCAGCGGCCGGGCCCTCGGGCTCCGGGTTCCCCACCCCGTCGAGCCGTCCCACAGCCCCGGCCCCCGGACTCCCCGGGTGAGCCGGCCCGCAGCACCACCGGGTTCCCCCACCCCAAGAAAGGCACGACCCCATGAAGCACCCCATCGGTATCGCGGCCGCCGCCCTCGCGGCCGGCACCCTGGTCGGCGGACTGCTCGTGTACGACACCTCTGCCGCCGGAGTGCCCCAGGTCATCACTTGTGAGGACAACTTCACGATGACCTTCAGCTCCGGCCTCACCCTCGTCCCCCAGGACAACATCACGGCCACCCTCGGCAACCCCAAACTGCTCAACTGCACCGGTGACGCCCCCATCACCCAGGCCGACTACGTGGGGACCGGCCTCGGCAACGGCGTGACCTGCGCGGCCGGCAGCTACCAGAACGCGCCCGGCACCCTGCAGCGCGTCACCTGGGAGACCGCGAACGGCCAGCCCACCACGGAGGACCCGGGCACCACCGACTTCACCTGGGACATGCAGCCGATCCAGGACCTGCTCAAGTCGAGCAACCCCCTCAGCGGCGGCATCACCGCGGGCCGCTACAAGGGCGCCACCTGGACGGTGGTCCTCGACCCGGTCAAGTCCAACATCGACCTCACGGCCTGCAGCACCCCGACCGGCCTGAAGTCGATGACGCTGGACGGGACGGTCACCATCACGCTGCCCACCGGCACGCCGTCCCCCACACCGACACCGACCTCCACCTCCAGCCCGACCGCCACCGCCACCCCCACGCCCACCGCCACACCTACGGGCACCCCCACGCCCACGGCCACCCCCACGGCCAGGCCCATGCCCGTCCCCTTCGTCCCCGCGCAGGACGCCTGATCCCGAACGGGCGCCCCACCGCCACGCTGCCGCAAGCCCCGCCCCTCGCTGCGGAGCGGGCGGTGCCCGGCAGGCTCGGGCCGGGCAGGACGAGCCTCCCGGACACGGCGGCCTGACGAAGCACTGGGCCCCGACGCCGATCAACCCGGCGCCGGGGCCCAGCCCGCTGGTCTAGTAGACGAGCGTGATGCAGCCTCCGCCGCCCGCGGTGCCCGCGGTGCCGTCCTCGCCGGGGGTCTGGGGGTCGTCGAAGTTGCCGACGTAGTCCTGGCCGTCGCCGCCGTCCCCGCCGTCCCCGCCGTCGCCGGTGCCCACAGGGCAGGCGGCCGGCACATGGGCCCCCGCTGCACCGCCTTCGCCGCCCACGCCGCCCGTGCTGCCGGGGACGGTCTGACCGACGGTGGCCGGTGTCACGTCGATGCCTTCCCCACCACCCGCGCCGAGGTCACCGTCGGATCCGCCTGTGCCGCTGGGCCCTCCGCCCTCGCAGGCGGAGGCGGGGACGATGCCTCCGCCGTGGCCTCCCTCACCCCCGGCGCCGCCGAGCACGCTGCCCCCGCCCCCGCCCCCGGGACGTGACCCGCCGTCCACGGCTGCCAGGACGACTGCGCCGCCGGCGAGGGTGGACCGGCCGCCGGCGCCCCCGTCGGCGCCGTCGACGCCCGGGTCGGCCTCCTCACCGCTGGCGCCTCCCGCTCCACCGGATCCGCCGCTGCCGACCGTGAGGGTCAGCACGTCGCCGGGGGTGACGGCCAGGGTGCAGGTGACCCGGGCGCCTCCTCCGCCGCCGCCTCCCGCCCCGCCCCCGCCGCCGCTCTTGAAGAGGCCGGTGCCACCTCCGCCGCCCCCGCCACCTCCCCCGGCACCTGCCGCGACGAGGGTGACGGTGATGCCGGTGACACCGTCCGGGACGGTGAACGTGGCGTCGGTGGTGAAGGTCCGGGTGGTCGCGTCCCGGGCGGGCGCGGTTGCGCCGACGGGCAGCACCAGCGCCCCCGCGAGGCATCCGGAACCGAGGGCGGCGCGCACCCTCCGGGGGCGGGCAGGCCTCACACGGGCTCCGGCTGTCACCCAATCGTCGTAGCTCATGCTCAAACAGTGCTGTGGCCACGATCCTCCCGCGACGCCGGAGTGGGGATCGGGTGACCCGACCCGTCCGCGGCGGGGCGCCCGCACCGACCACCTGGCCGCCCCGTCCCGCTGTCCGGGTGAGACACGGAGTGCGACGGTGCCGCACAAATGCCGGTTGATCGAGTACCGACGATCCTTGGCGCCAAGGCACTACACCGACGAACAGGAAGAGGGGCACACGATGAGGCGTCTGATGGTGGCGGCGGCCGCGGGCGGGTTGCTGGCCGTAGCGATCCCGGGGGCGGCCGGGTCCGCGCACGCCACGGAGGTACTGAAAGACCTGACCTGCTCAGGGCCGGTGACGCTGACGTTCAAGAACCCGGTGACCGACGCGGCGGCATCGAACTCTTACACGGTCGAAGGCACTCTCGACGACTGTTACAGCGCCGCCGGAACCAACTCGAACGTCGACCACGGCACGATCTCCTCGGTCGGCACCGGGACGTTCTCCTGCCTGTCCTACCACCCCTTCTCCGGAACGGCGACCTTCACCTGGTACGACGTCAACAACAGGGACCTCGGCCGCACCACCGTCTCCTTCCAGGGCGGGGAGAAGGGCAACTCGGGTGGCAGCGAGGTGACCAACGACGAGACCGGCATCACGGACGTGACCAGCACCCTCCTGCCCCTCAACAGCTACCAGGGAAGCTTCGACCTGTCCGGCATCACCGGCTCCTGCGACACCGGAGTGACGGCCCTGACCGGGAAGCACGAGGTGGACTTCAGCCTCGCCTCGCTCTGAGCGCACAGCACGCGCTCTCGAGCCCCCGGGCACCGTCCGCCGCCCGGGGGCTCGCCATTCCTGTGGCCACTGTTCGGAAGGCGTACACCCTTGCCGCGTTGACTCCGGCACGGTGAACGGAACAGATTCCGTCAAGCGCGTTGACCAAAAAGCTACATGACGATATGTCAGTGTACGAGCCGTTGGGCCAGGAGCCCGCTTCACCGCTACGTGCCGATGGAGGCGCAGACATGGTCGATGGAATCCGCGAAGAGGACGAGTCCGGCGGGCCGGGGGCAGCACCGGTGGCACGCCGAAGCCTCCTCCGGGCCGCAGGACTGGGTGCCGCCGTGGTGGGCCTGGGCGCAGCCGTGCCCGTGACAGCCGCAGCCGAGGACCGGTCCGCGACCCCCGCAGGCAGCACCCGTCGGCCGGACGTGCTGAACAGCGTGAACCTGTACTGCTCGGCGGACGCGGGCACCTACATGGGCGGCGGGACGGCCACCGTGCAGGTCACGGTCGGCAACTTCAGCAGCACCGCGGCCACCGGACCGGTGTCGCTGAAGGTCATCACCCCGTTCTACGCCAACGTCGCGGCGCTGCCGTCCGTCAGCGGCGGCACCTCCCGCTGGCTGTACCAGAACAGCGCGCCCGACGTGCCCTCCGTCATCCAGGTCTCGTTCAACGGCTTCCCGGCGAACACGGCCGTGACCGTGCCGGTCACCTTCACCCTGCTGTCCGGCGCCCCCAACATCCCCCCGATCGGCCGGGCGATCTTCACCACCGACGCGAGCAACACCACCGACATGGACAGCGATCTGACCCGCAACGTGTGGGAGTTCGGCTTCGTCCGCTCCAGCCTGGCCGCCCCGCCCCCCGGCAACGCCAACCTCTACTTCACCTCCCCCCAGCTCCCCCTGATCGCCGGAGGTCCGTCGGCCGAGATCCCGTTCCACTTCTACAACGGCGCCGGCACCCTGTTCGACGGCACCCAGAGCCCCGCGAACTTCACCTTCTCCACCCCCTTCTACACCCAGGTCCCCACCGCGGGCCGCCCGCCCGGCCTCACCGCGCTGTACGAGAACAACGACCCCGCCATCCCCTCCGTCTACCGGCTCTCCGTCCCGCCGGGGCTCGGCGCCCTCGGGCCGCAGACCCCGGCCACCATCGGCATCCCCTACCTGATGCAGAGCGGCGGCCCGAGGGAGTACACCGTCTCCTCCGCCATGATCACCCCCACCGGCAGCGACACCCAGGGCGACCTCACCATCGCCCACCACCACTTCGGCATGGTCTCCGTCATCGACACCGCCGTGTAGCCCGGTCGGACCACCGGCACTGCTCCTGGTGTCCTGCGCCGGATCTCCGGCGCAGGACACCGGCGCTCAGAGCCCACCGCCACCGCCGGCCGGACGGACGTCGAGGAGCTGCGCCGCCGGCCGCCGCAAGCGCGGTGTCCACCAGTTGAGTTCGCCGAGCAGGCGCATGGTGGCGGGGACCAGCAGCATGCGCACCACGGTGGCGTCGACGGCCACGGCCACCAGGACACCGAGGGCGATCTCCTTCACGGTGACGACGGGGCTGGTCGCGAAGGCCGCGGCGACCAGCACGATCAGGGCCGCCGCGGCCGAGATCAGCCCGCCGGTGCGCCCGAGGCCGGTCACCACGGCGCTCGCGTTGTCCATGCCGCCGCGGTGGAGCTCGCGGATCTGTGCGATCAGGAAGAGTTCGTAGTCGACGGAGAGCGCGAAGACGAACATCAGCATGATGGCGGCCTCCAACGCGCCGACGTACCCGGTGGGTTGAAGGCCCAGCAGCCGGGCGCCGTGGCCGTCCTGGACGGTCCAGGTGACGGCCGCGAAGGCGATGCCAAGGGACATCGTCGTGGTGATGACCGCCTTGAGCGGGACCAGCAGCGACCGGAAGGCCAGGAAGAGCAGGCCGAGCGTGACCACCAGCAGGTACCCGACCAGCGCCGGGAGCCTGGCCTTCAGCGTGTCCAGGACGTCGGCGTTGGCCGCGGCCGGTCCGCCGACCAGGACGCTGCCGCCGTCGGGCGGGTCGAGCGCCCGCACGGCGCGCACCAGTTGCTCGGCGGCGGGAGCGTCCGGAGCCGCGTCGGTGCTGACGGTCAGTATGGCGCTGTGCGCGGTGCTGACGCGCAGCCGGACGTCCTGGGCGTTCGGCAGTCCGGCGAGCCGCTGCTGCCAGCGGGCCAGTGCGGCCTTGCCCGGCTGGCCGCCGATGTCGTCCCGCAGGTGGGCGACGACCTGGAGTTGGTCGAGCGCGGCCGCCGGGAAGTCCTCGTGCAGCTGCTCCTGTGCTCTGCGGCTGGCCGCCCCGGCGGGCAGGGTCCGCTGGTCGCTCGCCGCGAGGTGCAGGCCGACGACCGGGACGCTCAGCACGGCGATCACCGTGACGGCGGCGGTGAGCCAGGCCCACGGGTGCGTGACGGCGCTCCGGCCCAGCCGGTACCAGAACCCCGTCTCCTCGCCCTCCGCCCAGGCACGTCCGAGACCGGCCCGTCCGAAGCCCGGCAGCCGGACGCACCCGGCCTCGACGCCCGGGCCGAGCACGGCCAGTACGGCGGGCAGCATGGTGAGGCTGACGGCGCCGGCCAGCGCGACGGTGACGGCGGCGCCGATGCCGAGGGAGCGGGTGATGGGGAACGGGAGCAGGGTCAGGCCCAGGACGGCGAGCGAGATTGCCGTCGCGGAGTAGAGCACGGTGTGCCCGGCGGTGGCCATGGTGGCGGCCACGGCCCGGTGCGGGTCGCCCCGGTGGCGCAGCTCGCGCCGGAAGCGGACGACGACGAACAGGGCGTAGTCGACGGACAGCCCGAGAGCGATCATGACGACGACGTTGCGGGTGACGTAGCTGACCGGCACCAGTGGGGCGAGCACGCGCAGCACCGCGAAGGACAGCGTGAGGCTCGCGCCGGCCACGGCCAGCGGCAGCAGGGCCGCGGCGAGGCTGCCGAAGAAGAGCAGCAGCAGCAGGAACAGCAGGGGGAAGACGTAGAGTTCGGCCCGGGTGAGGTCGTCGTCGACGGTGCGGTCCAGGTCGGCCTGGAGCGGGACCTGCCCGGCGTAGGCGACGGTGAGTCCGTCGGCGTGCAGCAGCCGGCGCAGCCGCTCGTAGGAGGCGGTCTTGGCCTGGTCGCCGGTGCCGGCCAGTCCGACGACCACGCAGGCCGCGTGCCCGTCGGTGGAGAGGAGTTCCCGCTTGCCGGTGTTCCAGTAGTGCTGGGCACCCGTCAGCACGGATCTGGGCACCTCGGCGAGCGCGGTGCGCACGGCTTCGCCGAACTCCAGGTCGTCCACGGTGAGGGTCTCGCTGCGGAAGACCACGATCGTGCTGGTCCCGCCCGCGTTGTAGTGGTGTTCGATGGCTTCGAGCGCCCGGCTGGACTCGGCCCCTTGGTTGGTGAAGCCGCCGTGGGACAGCCGCGCGGGCAGCCCGGCCCCGACGACCGCGGCGACGGCCAGCAGCAGGGCGGTGGTCCACAGCACCGCCCAGCGGTGGCGGGCGACGAGTGCGCCGAGCCGGGCCCCGGTGCCGTCGGGCGGCGCCGGGGTGGCTCGGACCACGCCCGTCCGGGGGTCAGTCCCGGCGCAGGGCGAGGACGACATTGTGGCCTCCGAAGCCGAAGGAGTGGCTGAGCGCCGCGTCGATGCGCTGCCGGCGCGCCGTCCCGGTGACGCAGTCGATGTCGAACTCGGCGATGTCGGGGGTGAGGTTGGCGATCGGCGGCACCAGCCCGCGTTCGATGGTCAGCACGGTGAGCGCCGCCTCGATCGCGCCGGCCGCGCCGAGGCTGTGGCCGAGCACGCCCTTGGGGGCGGTGACGCTGGGCTGGTGCGGCAGGGCGCGAGCGATCAGGCCGGCTTCGGCGGCGTCGTTGAGTGGGGTGGAGGTGCCGTGGGCGTTGACGTGGCCGATGTCGCCGGCGCCCAGGCCCGCGCTGCGCAGCGCCGTGCGCAGCGCCTGTTCCGCACCGGCGGCGCCCTGGGGCGGCGCGGTCGGGTGGTGGGCGTCGTTGCTGGCGCCGTGTCCGGCGAGCACGGCGCGCGCCCGGGCGCCGCGCGCCCTCGCGTCCGCGGCGCGCTCCAGGACGAGCACGGCGGCGCCCTCGGCCAGGACGAAGCCGTCCCGGTCGGCGGCGAACGGCCGGGAGGCGCCCGGTACGTCGTGCCCGCGTGCCGACAGGGTGCCCATCCGGTGGAACCCGGTCGCCACCAGCGGGCTGAGGGCGGCTTCGGCGCCACCGGCCAGGACGATGTCGCAGGACCCCGCGACCAGCAGGTCGTGGGCGATGGCCAGCGCCGTGGCACCGGAGGCGCAGGCGGTGGCGCAGGCGAGCGTGGGGCCGCGCGCGCCGAACTCCTGGGCCACCTCGCCGACGGCCATGTTGCCGATGACCATCGGGATCACCGTCGGCGAGACGTGGGCCGGCCCGCGCTGGTGGAGTCGGCGCAGTTGGTCCTCCCAGTGCGGCGCGCCGCCGAAGCCCACCCCGAGCACGACGGCGACCCGGGCGCCGTCCCACCCGCCGGTGTCCAGTCCCGCGTTCTGGACGGCCTCCCGGGCCGCGAGCAGCGCGAGCTTGCTGAACCGTCCGATCCGCCAGGCCTTCTTGCGCCCGACCGCCGTGTCCAGGTCCATGGCGGGGATGCGGCAGGAGAACGTCACCGGGGCGGCGTCGAGGTCCGGGTCCGGTGACGCGGTGGGTGTGCCGGCGCAGACCCGCTGCCAGGTCTCCTCGGTGCCGAACCCGGCCGGGGTGACGAGCCCCAGGCCGGTGACGGCGATCTCGGGGCGGTTCACGCGACGGGTTCGGTCGCGTCGCCGAGTCGGGCCTGGACGATCCGGGCGACGTCGATGAGCGTGCTCTGCCGGTCGGCGTCCTCCTGGCTGATCAGGATGCCGAACTCGTCCTGGAGCACGAAGGCGAACTCGGCCAGCGCGAGCGAGTCGACGTCCATCTCCTCGAACGTGGCGTCGGGGCTGATGGCGTCGGCGGATACGCCGAACCGCTCGACGAGCAGGGTCTGGGCGGTGTCGCAGACGTCGTCCACGGAGAGCGTCGTGTCCATAGTCGTTCCTTTCCGGAGTGTGAGGGGGAGGGCTCAGCCGCCGGTGGTGCGGTGGTGGCGGGTCAGCTCGGCCATGGCGTGGTCGAACGTGGTGGGCGGCTCGAAGCCGAGGTCGCGCCGGGCCGCCGTGAGGTCGAACCAGTGCGGCCGGGTGAGCTGGTGGAGCAGGAACCGGCTGAGGCCGTGGTCGGTGTGGCGGCGGAGCACCGTCGTGGTGGCGTCGGCCAGGACGGCGGCGGCCAGGGCGACGGGGTAGGGCACCGGGCGCCAGCTCGCGCGGCGTCCGGCTGCGGCGAGGAGCCTGGCCACCACCTCGCGCAGGGGTCGCGGTTCGCCCTGGGCGATGAAGTAGGCCTGCCCGGCCGCCGGGTGGCCCGGTCGCAGCCGGTCCAGCGCGAGCAGGTGGGCGTGGGCCGCGGTGGAGAGGTGGCAGGTGTCGACGAGGTTGGTGCCGCGGCCCGGCATCAGCAGTCGCCCGGTTTCGGTCGCCCGCAGCAGGGCGGGCAGGAAGTGCGGGTCGCCGGGCCCCCAGATCAGGTGGGGCCGCAGCACCGTGGTGGCCAGGTCCGGGCCGTTGGCGGCGAGGACGGCCGCCTCGGCCTCGGCCTTGGTACGGGGGTAGGCGGCCGAGTGGTGCCGGGGCCCGGGCAGGGACTCGTCCGCCCCCGTGACGCCCTCGGGGGTGAAGGCCACGCTCGCGGTGGAGGTATAGACCAGTTGGCGGATGCCGAGGGCGCGGCAGGCGGTCAGGACGTGCCGGGTGCCGTCGACGTTGACCGCGCGGTACGGCTGCTCGGGGCCCCGGACGCCGGCCAGGGCCGCGTTGTGGATCACCGCCTCGCACCCGGCGAGGGCCCGCCGGACGGTACGCGGGTCGGCGATGTCGCCCAGGTGCTGGCGGACCCCGAGCCGCTCCAACTCCGGGCTCCGGCGGCGGTTCAGCGAGACCACCTCGTCGCCGCGCCCGGCGAGGCGGCGGCACAGCTCCAGGCCGAGGAAGCCGCTGCCCCCGGTGACCAGGACCCTCATCGCCCGCCTCCCGGCACGCCGCCCGGGCGTCGTCGGCTCAGCCGGCGGCGGGCCCAGCGGGCGAGGCGGTCGCGGTCGACGCGCGAGTTGTGCCTCGGGTCGGTGGGCAGCCGGCGGTGGAGCAGGACGGCGGCGATCCGGTGGCCGCCCGGCACCGCCGACAGGGCGTGCCGAAGCCCCTGGAGGACGGCCGTCGCCGAGTTGGCCGCCGATGGCGCCAACTCCACGCAGAGCACCGGTCGTTGACGGCCGGCCGGCCCGAGTCCGATCAGCGCGGTGCGGCCGATGCCGGGCACCGCGTCGGCGATCCGCTCGACCACGGCGGTGTCGAGTGCGAACCCGGTTCCGTGCACCCGGTGCGCGGAGCGCCCGAGGAACCACAGCCGGCCGCTCTCGTCGAGCCAGCCGAGATCGCCGGTGCGGTGCAGCACGTCCTCGCCGGTGCCGACCTTGGCGGCCGCGTTCGCTCCCGGGCGAGCGTGGTAGGCCCGACTGACCTGCGGGCCGCCGACCGTGATCTCTCCGTAACTCCCTTGTGGAACCGGCCTGTTGTATGACACGGGGCCGACCGGCACCAGGATGTGGGCCGCGATGCCGGGCACCGGGCGGCCCAGGCAGACCCCGCGGTGGGCGTGCCGCGGTTCCGCGTGCGCGGCGGCCAGTTCGGTGCTGTCGATCACGCTGACCGGCAGGCACTCGGTGGCGCCGTACGCGCTGAGCAACGTCGCCTCCTCCGGCAGCGCCCGGCGCAGCGCACGCACCAGCCGTTCGGACGGCGGGGCGCCGAAGGAACAGGCCAGCCGCACCGGGGCGAGCGACAGTCGGCCGTGCTCGCACTCCCCGGCCAGGGCCCGCAGCACCGCCGGGGAGGCGCACACCACCGAGGCGAAGTGTTCGGTGACGGCGCGCGCCAGGTCGGCGCCCCGGGTGCGGGCCGGTCTGAGGTGGTTCACGGCCGGGACGACGGTGGTGGCGCCCGTGGCGGGCCCGAACAGGGCGAAGGGCAGGAACCCGGCGAGCAGTACCTCGCCCGGGCCCAGCCCCAGCAGCCCGGCGAGGGAGCGGACCTGGGCGGCCAGCTGCCGGTGCTCGTACTCCACGCCCTTGGGCACTCCGGTGGAGCCGGAGGTGAAGGCGATCAGCGCGAGCGAGGCCGCGGGCGGCGGGCTCGGCCACGGCGGCTCCGGCTGGTCGGGCTCCGGCCTGGGCGCGCGCGGTCGACGGCCCGTGAGCAGCGAGACGGTGACGTGTGGGCGGGCCCAGCCGAGCAGCAGCCGGGCCAGCTGGGCGAGCGGGTCGCCGATGAACACCTCGGGCCGCGTCTCGTCCAGACAGGCCCGCAGCGCCGGACGGGGCAGCGCCGGGTCGATCAGCACCGGCACCGCACCGAGGGCGAGCAGCCCGTACACGGTGGTCACCAGGTCGTACGGGTCGCGGGCCATCACCACGGCCTTCTGCCCGGCGCCGACGCCCGCCTCGCGCAGTTCACGGATGCGCGCCCGGCAGGCGGCCTCCAGCGTCGCGAAGTCGACGGTGTGCCAACGGCCGCGCGGAGCGGGCCAGACGAGCGCGGTGCGGTCCGGCTGCAGGCCGGCCCAGCCGGCCAGGTGGGCGGCGAGCGTCTCCGGCCAGGCGTCCCGCTCCTCGGTCGCCCCGGGGACCGCGCTCACCACCGCAGGGCCATGACGCCGAGGCTGGTACCGCTGGCCAGGCCGAGGATCCCCACCAGATCGCCGTCGTGCAGCCGGCCCTGCTCCTGCGCGAGTGCCAGCTGCAGCGGGATGGTGGCGGTGGCGACGTTGCCGTAGTCGGGAAAGGTGGAGATCACCGCCTCGGCGGGGATGCCCGCAGCGGAGCAGAGGTCGCGGGCCATGGCCACCGAGGGCTGGTGGACGCAGAACAGCGCGCAGTCGGCCACGGAATCGATCAGTTCGCCCGCGGCCTTGAAGGCCTGTTCCCGCAGCTCCGCGAAGGAGGCCGTCAACGCGGCGTCGTCGACCTCCAGCTCGTGCATCCGGCCGGTGGCGTACGGGCTGCGCAGTACCGCACTCGGCCACGCGGCCGGGTTGGCGAAGAAGCGGCTGCCGAGGATGCCTGGCCGTTCGCTCGCCTCCACCAGCACGGCCGCCCCCATGTCGCCCAGTGTGAGACTGGCCAGTGCCGATGCGAGCCGGCCGCGGTCCGGAATGCGCCAGCGGGTGATCCGGCTGGGTGTCTCCCCGGTGACCACCAGCACCCGCCGGTAGGAGCCGAGCCTGATCAGCGCGTCCACGCTCTCCAACGCGCTGAGCACGCCGTTGCAGGCGTTCATCAGGTCGAAGACCGGTGCCGTGACACCGAGTTTGGCGGCCACCACGTTCGCGGTCGCCGGCTCGTCGAGGTCTTTGTTGATCCCCGTGTAGACGAGCAGGTCGATCGCCTCCGGCGGGAGGCCGGCGTCGCGCAGGACGGCGGCACCCGCCCGGGCCGCCAGGTCCGAGGGCAGCTCCCCCGGCGCGGCCACGCACCGCTCGCGCAGCCCGAACATGTGCTCCAGCAGCCCCGCCGGCAGCGCGGCCCCGGGGCTCTGCCGGCGCAGCTCCTCCTCGATCTCGCGGGAACTCTGACGGGCCTCGGGGACATGGACCCGTACGAGACTGATCCTGCTGTGGGGCGAGGGCATGGGTACCTCTCCGTGATGGTTCGTCATCGCGTGGACAGGAAGCGCCGGAGCGGCCCGGTCAGGGAATCGCCGGCGTCCTCCAGGACGAAGTGGCCCGCGTCGGCGAAGGCGTGCACCTCGGCGTGCGGGAGCCTGCGCCGCCACTCCCCCAGGACGAGCGGGGTGAACACCGGGTCGCGCAGGCCCCAGCCGATGAACACCGGCAGCCCGGCGAGGTCGGCGCTGTCGCCACCGGGATCGACCAGGGACCAGGCGGGGTCCGCGCCGCTGCGCGGGATCTGCCGCAGGAAGTCCCGCACCGCGCGGCGCTGCCACGCGCTGCGGTACGGCCGCAGGTAGGCGGAGCGGACTTCGGCGGGCAGCGGCCGGACCACCCCGGCCCGCAGCGCCGCCCGGGGGAAGACGTTCAGCAGGTGCGCCGCCTCGCCGAGCGGCCGGACGTCGCGCAGCAGGGCCAGCGAGCGCGGCAGCCGGTACCCCTCGGGCCAGCGGAAACCCACGCTGTTCAGCACGACCAGCTTCGCGACCAACCCGGGGTGCCGCCTCGCCCAGGCCAGGCCGATCGGCCCTCCCCAGTCGTGTACCGCCAGGGTCCAGCCCGCCGACGGCGCCCGACGCTGCTCGATCAGGTGGGCCGCCAGCGCGTCGAGGTGCTCCAGCCGCTCCGCGAGCGGAATCGGACCGGCACCGGTCCTGCGCTGGGAGAGCCCCATGCCCAACTGGTCCGGCACGATGCAGCGGAAATCCCCGGTCAGCGCGGTGATCAGACGCCGCCACAGATATCCCCACGTCGGGTTTCCGTGCAGCATGAGCACGACGTCGCCGGATCCGTGGTCGACGTAGTGCAATCCGGATTCCTCCTCGCGCCACCAGTGCTCCCTGCCCGGAAAGCCGGGCAGGAGGGGTCGACCGGGCAGCATGGGGTTCTCCCCTTGTCCGTCGGGCGGCCCGACGGGCCAGCGCTGAAAAGGTCTGCCGCAGAACGTAACCCGAGGCCGGGGGAAGACCCGGCAAGCACGCGCCGGTATCCCCCGACTGCCCGATAGTAAAGATTGTTCACGATCTTCAGTAGCAAAAAGACAACCCGGGAGGAGTTCGATCGTGCACTGCGACAGTCGGATCAATATCGCACCGTAAAGGCGAATCCAGCCCCGCTCGGATCGCACGGAGCCCCACTGGTGGTGATTCTGACAGCAGTAGTTCGCACCTAAACAAAGGAGGACATTATGGGCGATCAGCCCACTGCCCAGGGCGCACCGTCCGGACCGCGCACCAGGCGCCCCTCGGTCCGGCGCTGGCGGCTCGCCACCGTCCCGCTCGCCCTGGTCGCCACGGCCGCCGGTGCCGGCCTGCTCTTCCAGCAGGCCGCCCCCACCCCGGCCGCCGCCAGCGAGTCCGCCGGCCACCGCGACACGCTCCTGACCAAGCTCACCTGCTCCGGGCAGGCCGTCGGCAGCAGCAGCGCGCCGATCACGAACACCCCCGCAACCGTGTCCCTCTCCTGGGTCGGCACGTTCGACGAGTGCTTCGCCGAGAACGGCGGGCCCACGGACGTCCTGTCGGCGACGTTGACCTTCGCCGGCACCGGCACGCTCTCGTGTTCCTCCCCCAGTACGTTCAGCGGCACCGAGACCATCACCTGGTACAGCAAACTGAACCAGACCGGCAGCGTCGTCGGAACCTCCACCGTGACCACCAACGGCGCACAGGACGTCGAAGGCGACCCCGCGCGCGGGGACATCCTCAACTCGAGCGACGGCACGGTGTCCCTCGGCAGCAAGGTCCTACCGCTCGCCGGCGTCCTCGCCACCTTCGAGCCCACCAGCGACATCAGCCACTGCTCCAACGGCCTGAGCAGCCTCACCGCGAAGCACGACGCCCAGTTCTCCAGCCTCCTCTGACCCCCTCAGCCGCCCGACTTCACAGAACAGGAACACCATGCCTTCGCACTCCTGGGACTCCGACCCCGTGCCGACGCGGGAAGCAGCGTCGTCCAGGCCCCACCGGTGGCGCCTGGCCGCCGTCCCGCTCGCCCTGGCCGCGGTGGCCGCCACCTCGGCCGTGCTCCTCCAGCATCCCGCCCCCGCCTCGGCCGCCGACACGCCGGTCGTGACCGACGGGGCCAACGGGGTCGCCGAAACCCGGGCCAACCCCCTGCTCCGGCTCATGTGCTCCGCGGAGGGTACGGTCAACAGCACCCAGCCGATCACGGACACCCCCGCTGCGGTCGACCTGTCCATGAACAACGGCGCCATCGACAGGTGCCTGACGAAGAACGGCGGCCCCGCCCTGTCCGCCGGATCGGTCTCCGTCACCGGGTCGGCGACCCTCTCCTGCAAGCAGGTCGGCCAGCTCACCGGCACCATCGTCGTCGACTGGGTCGACGCGAACGGCAACCCGGCCGGCACCTCCACCATCAACACCTCGGGCATGCAACGCGTCGAGGGCGACCCCTCGAAGAACCAGATCGCCAACAGCCTGAATGGCACGGTGACCCTCGGCAGCACCGTCCTGCCCGGCGCCACCGTCACCGGCACCCTCTACCCGGGGGCCGACATCACGGACTGCGACAGCGGGACCATCAGCAGCCTCCCGGGAAGTCGAATGATCATGCGCTTCAACCTCTGAGGCTCCCTCGACACCCAGCCGGGGCGCGGCACCTGCCGCGTCCCGGCCTCGGACGATCCGGGCCAGAGGCCTCGCCCCACCCTGGTCTCCGGTGGGAGCGGCCCCGCGTCAGCTCGGAGAACCGGACCAGATGACGTCCTTGCGCAGCCGCCCGAGACCGTAGTCGAACTGGGCGGAGAACCGGTCGGCCGCGCTGCCCGGCAGGGCGTACGCCGTCAGACCGGTGGCCTCCTCGCCCGGGGCCAGCGAGCCCTTGAGGATCTTCATCCGTCCGCTTCCGTCGATCAGCGTGAAGACGAGGTTGCCCTTGGCGTCCCTGATGGTGGGCAGCCCCGAACCGGTGAGCGAGACCTCCTCCGACCCGGTGTTGACGACGGTGATCCGCACCTGGATGATCTTGGCGTTCTTGGGCGTCCCCGACACGCTGTCGCTCGGAACGTACGGCGTCGGCGCGGCCATCGTGACCTTCAGCCCGTCCCCGTACGTGTAGGACTGACCGAACGACAGGCGCCGGGCCCGCTCGTCCGCGGCCGCCGTCTCCTGCTCGGCCTCGACCCTCTTCCGCTCGGCCTCGATCCGCTCCCGCTCCTTCGCCACCCGCTCGTTGGCGGCCCGGGTCGCGGCATCGGCACGGGCGCGAGCGGCGTTCTCATCCGCCCGCCGCTCCTCGTTGGCCGCCTGCACCCGCGTCACGACGAACACCCCGGCGCCGGCCGAGACCAGCAGGCCGGTGATGCCCAGGATCACGCCCGCGAGCGCCATCGCCCGGTTGGTCGCCAGGCCCTTGCGGACGTAGCCCAGCCCGATGGCGCCGAAGACCACGGCGAGCAGGGCCGGCAGCCAGGACAGCCAGAAGAAGATGACGGCCAGGCTGAGGACGCCACCGACGATCCCGAGCACCATGGCCGCGGTGCCCAGGCCGTTGCGGGGCTGCGGCGCCGGCATCGGGTACGCGTACGGCGGCCAGTACGGGACGTTCGGAGCCGCGACAGGGGGCGCGGCAGGGGCGGGGGTAGGGGCAGCGGTAGGGGCAGGCGCCGTGGCCTCGCCCTGACCCGGAGCCTCGCCGCCACCCTGACCCGGGCTCGGTGCCGCCCATGCGTTGGTGTCGGCCGGCTCCTCGGCGGACTGCGGGCTGTCGGGCGGGGCAGGAACGGTCATGCAAAATCCTTCAAGCACTTGAAATGATGAGCGGCTTTTCAGCCTCGACGCCAAAGGATCTCCTGATCCCCCGACGCCAGCGACCCGATTTCCGCGAAGCGGTCACCACCCCAGGCCGGACCCGCACGTCGACACCCCGGGACGGGACACCGACGGGGTCGGCGGGTGATCAACATACAGGTGCCCGGTGACAGCTCCGGCGTCGCGGTCCAAGCTCAGGCGAGCAACTGTTCAAGCCACCTGAAAGGGGAACACCCGCCATGGCCATCAGGACCGCACTCGTCACCGGGACCAGCCGCCCGGCCGGACTCGGCTTCGCCGTCGCCCGCGAGCTCGCCGAACAGGGCTACCACGTCATCCTCACCGCCCGCGACCACTCCACGGCAGAACCGTTGGCCGCCCGACTGCGCCGGGACGGGCACGCGGCCACCGCCCTGCACCTGGACCTGTCCGACCCCGTCAGCATGCGCGAAGCCGCCGACCACCTCACCCAGGCCTTCGGCCACCTCGACGTCCTGGTCAACAACGCCAGCGCCATGCCCGACTTCCAGGTCCTGTCCGCGATGGAAGCCGACATGGATGCGGTGCGCACCGCACTGGAAGTCACCGTGATCGGCCCGTGGGCCCTGACCCAGGCGATGCTGCCTCTGCTGACCGCCGCGCCCGCAGCCAGGATCGTGAACGTCTCAAGCCTGTCCGCCCAGCAGATCGCGACCGGCCTCGACCTCGGCGCGTCGCTGCGCGCCCCGGCCTACTCGATGGCCAAGTACATGCTCAACGCCCTGACCACGGTGCTCGCCCGGGACCTGGCGCACACCCCGATCCTCGTCAACGCCGTCGACCCCGGCAACACCGCCACCCACCCCGAACGCGGCGACGACGCAACCGACCGCCCGGCCGCCGAAAGCGCCCGCGACATCGTCCGAGCCGCCACCCTCGGCGCCGACGGGCCCACCGGACAGCTGTTCAGCGACGGACGACCCGTTGCCTGACACCACGTTCAAACCGCGCCCACGGTGGACTCTCCGCGCCGGGCGACAACGTGCACCCAATCCCCGGCCTCAGTCGCTTCAGTCCCTGTCGCCGCCCTGACCTGCGTAAATACGCAGCGACCAAAGCGACCAAAGGGGCCGGACAGCCCGGACAGCCCGTGGAAGCCGACAGTCGCTCGACCCGCCCTGGACGACTCCAGCCGCGAGTACCCGAACATCAGGTCCCTGAGCGAAGACAGTCAGAGCCCGAGTGGAGTCGGTTCAGGGGGCCGTCGAGGGAACGAGGTGGTCGAGCCCCTGGGCGCTGCCCGTCGCGGCCTCGATCGAGCGCGGCAGCATGATGCTCTCGTAGGCGCGGACGGCGTCGTCGACGCCGGGTTCGGCGGCGAGGGCGTGGGCGAGGTCGGAACCGTCGAGCATGGCGAGATTGGCGCCCAGTCCGACCGGGGGCATCAGGTGCGCGGCGTCGCCGAGCAGCGTGACGCCGGGAACGTGCTGCCAGGTGTGCGGGGCGGGCAGGACGAACAGGGGCCGGCTGACGAACCCGCTGTCGCTGTTGCGCAGGACGTAGCGCAGGCTCTCGTCCCAGCCGTCGAACATCCTCAGCAGGTGCGTCCGCACGGCCCGCCGGTCGCCGAGGTCGACACCGGCGGCCGTGTGCCAGTCCTCCGGCACGCGCAGCGCGATGTAGGCGCGGATGTGGCCGTTGCTGTTGCGCTGGGCGACCAGGGACCTGCCGGCGCCCTTCACCAGCATCGAACCGTTGCCGACCAGCCGCGCGAGGTCGGGGTGGCGGGTGTCGCAGTGGTCGAATCCGGTCTCGACGAAGGTGACACCGGTGTAGCAGGGTACGGCGGACGACAGGGCCGGGCGGACGCGCGACCAGGCGCCGTCGGCACCGACCACCAGGTCGAAGTCCTCGACGGTACCGTCACCGAAGCGCAGCCGGCAGGTGCCGTCCGTCAGCGGGGTGACCCCGCTGACGGCGCGGTCCCATCGCACCGTGCCCTCGGCGATCGAGTCCAGGAGCAGGCCGCGCAGTTGACCGCGGTCGATCTCCGGCCGGCCACCGTCGGCGGAAGGCCCCTGCTGCGTCAGGAGCGCGGCGGTGGCGAAGTCGAGCACGCGCCACGCATCTCCTTCGGGGCGGGCGAGGGCGTGGAACCGGTCGAGGAGCCCCGCCGCCCGCAGGGCGGCCTGGCCGGTGTCGGCGTGCAGGTCGAGGGTGCCGCCCTGCGGGCGGGCGTCGGCGGATGCCTCGCGCTCGAAGACGGTGACGGAGCGGCCGTGCTGCTGCAGGACCCGGGCGCAGGTGAGGCCGCCGAGGCCGGCGCCGACGATCGCGATGCGGGGATCGCGGGGACGGCGGAGACGGCGGGGATCGCGGGCAGAGTTCATGGGAGTACCCCTCGGGGAGGTGGGTGGGCCGCTGGGAGGCCTGACATCACCAAGAAAGCACACTCGCTAAATAAGCGCAATGACTAAACTTTTGCAGCGGATGCACTTCGCCGGTATGGTGGGCACGTGACCGAACCGACCGGGCGCCGCGAGCGCAAGAAGGCCCAGACCCGCCAGTCCCTGGCCGACGCCGCACTCGACCTCTTCCTCGAACACGGCTACGACCAGGTCGGTGTCAAGGACGTCGCCGAGGCCGCCGACGTCTCGGTGACCACCCTGTTCAAGCACTTCTCCGGCAAGGAAGCCCTGGTCTTCGACCAGGAGGACGACATCGAAGCAGCACTCGTCGCCGCCGTCCGCGACCGCACCCCCGGCACGTCCATCCCGCAGGCACTGCGCGAGCACCTCCTGCTGGCGCAGACCCAGTTCGCCGTCCACACCGCGGACCCGCGGTTCGCCGACTTCACGCGCATGGTGCAGGAGACCCCCGCGCTGCGCGACTACGCCCACCGCATGTGGACGCGCCACGAAACCGCCCTGGCACGAACCATCGCCGAGGCCGTCGCCGCCCCCGAGGACGACGTCAGCTGCGCCGCCCTCGCCCGTTTCGCCCTTGAGGCCCGCGGCCTCATCCTGCGGCACCCCGAACCGCGCCGAGCCGCCGACGAGGCCTTCGCCCTGCTCGAACACGGCTGGGCAGCCTCCCACCCGGGCACCTGACCCGGCCGCGCCGCCTCTCGCCCTATACGGCGACGCCGAGCTCCCTGCCGGTCCGCTGGAGGAACCCGACGACCTGCGGCTCGCGACGCCAAGGGGTGAGCGCGGTGTTGAACTCGCGGACGTAGTCCTTGGCCCGGCTGGACTGGACGCGGGCGAGGATGTCGACGGCCTGGTGGCCGAGCGCGAGGCCCTGGTCCAGGTGCTTGCTCTGGAGGTGGGCGGTGCCGACGATGGCCAGCCGCATCCCGACCGAGCGGGTGAACACCCCGGGCGGCATGGCGGCCGCCTGCGCGTTCCACGCGAGGGCGGCCCCGGGGTTCTTCAGGTCGCGGAAGATCTCGGCGGCGTCGGCCGAGAGCCGGGCGTGGTGGTAGAAGTCGATCCACGCCGGCTCCTCCGCGCCGTCGTGGGCCTGGTCGAGCAGGCTCTCGGAGGCGGCGAGCGCGGCGGAGGCGGCCCGGGCGTCGTCGTCCCGGGCGTGGGCTCGGGCCTCGATGAGCTTGGTGAACGCGAGCACCCTGGGGGCTGCCCGGCCCCTGGCCCGCTCGAAGGCGCCCTGGGCCATGTCGATGGCCTCGCTCGCGAATCCCCTCAGCAGGGTCTGCATGGCCATCGTGGTCAGGACATAGCAGCCGAGCTGGACGTCGCCGCCGGCCCGGGCCAGGCGGAGGGCCTGGATGAAGTGCCGTTGAGCGACGTCGTGTCGGCCGGCGTCGAAGGCCGTCCAGCCCGCCAGGCGGGACAACTCGGCCGTCGCGGAGAACAGTTGCCGTCCGACCTCGTCGCTGAAGGAGCCGTTCAGGAGCGGGACGGCGCGTTCCCGGAGGCAGGCGGTGACGGAGTCGGCCTTCCAGTTCCCGCCGCCGTACCTGGAGTCCCAGCGCCGGGCATCGTCGGCGGCGTCCCGCAGTTCGGCGAGGTCGGCGGCGCCGACCCGGCCGCGGCCGCGGTGGGCGGCGGTGTCGTCGGCGGGGGTGACCAGCCAGCGGGTGACCGGGGTGGTGAACGCGGAGACGGCGAAGCCCGCACCGGTGAGGAAGTCTCGGCGGTTCACGCTGCTCCAGAACGAAGTGGCCGTACGCACGGCCTCGGCGGGGTCCCTCGGGAAATCCCACCCCATCGCGGCGTCCGGTGTCCCGGCATCGGCCATACCGATCTCGCCGAGTCCCACGGGCCGGCCGAGCCGCTCCCCGATCGCCCGGGCCAGCAGCTTCGGCACGGGCCAGTCCGGCACCATGCCGCGCGTCGTCCAGTTCGCAACGGACGTGTGCGTATAGGTCGTGGTCAGCCCGGCTTCGTGGGCGAGCTGGTTCACCCGGTGGGCCAGCGATTTGCGGCTGGCGCCCTCGCACTTGTCGATCATCCGGGCCAGCGCGTCGTTCGGCGGCCTGGTCCGGCGGGTGGTCGACGCCACGGCGCCCCCTCGATCGGTCCCCGCGCGGGCGCGGGGAGTCGTACGCGACCGGCCACGAGAAGTCGCAGGCCCGGCACCCGAGGCCGGATCACCGAGGGTAGGACATTCGTTGCTCATGGTGAATCGGATGCACGATTTGTGAGCCCCCTTGCGAGCCCTGCCCGCACCGGCTGCCAGGCGGTTGCCTGGTGTTCCGGGCCTCCGCCGGGGGCCTGGGGAAACCTCCTCCCGGCAGGGCCACCACCGATTCACGCTCACGGGTGACAACCGGATGTGCGGAATCGCAGGACCGGCCGGCGCCGACACCGCCCGCCCCTTCGAAAGGACACGTTCGTGAAGCTCACCGTGATCGGCTGCGGCTACCTCGGCGCGACCCACGCCGCCGCGATGGCCGAGCTCGGCCACCAGGTCCTCGGCATGGACACCGACACCGACAAGGTCGACGCGCTGAACAAGGGCCAGGCCCCGTTCGTCGAGCGCGGCCTGGACGACCTGCTCGCCAAGCACACCGCCACCGGGCGGCTCCGTTTCACCGCCTCCTACGCGGAGGCCGCCGACTTCGCCGGCGTCCACTTCCTGGGCGTCGGCACCCCGCAGCGGGACGGCAGCGGCGCCTACGACCTCACCCACCTCCACACCGCCGTGCGGTGCCTGGCCCCCCGGCTCGGCGACGGCGCGGTGATCATCGGCAAATCGACCGTCCCGGTCGGCACGGTCACGGAACTGCGGCAGACCCTGGACGAGCACCTCCGCGCCGGGGTGAGCGTCGGCCTGGCCTGGTCGCCGGAGTTCCTGCGCGAGTCGTTCGCCCTCCTGGACACCCTGGAGCCGAACCGGATCGTGCTCGGCGTCGAGGACGGCGACACCGGCAGCGAAGCCGCCTTCCGGCGGGTCTACGCCGACATCCTGGCCGCCGGCGCCCCGCTGATCGTCACAGGCATCGCGACGGCCGAGCTGATCAAGGGCGCCGCGAACGCCTTCCTCGCCACCAAGATCTCCTTCATCAACGCGATGGCCGAGCTCTGTGAGCTGACCGGCGCCGACGTCCGGCAGATCGTCCTCGCCCTGGGCTACGACCACCGGATCGGCGCCGAGGGCATGCGGCCCGGCCTCGGGTTCGGCGGCGGCTGCCTGCCCAAGGACCTGGCCGGGTTCACCTACCGTGCCGAAGAGCTCGGCGCCGACACCGGCCTGCTCCGCCAGGTCGCGGCGATCAACCGGCGCCGGCGCGAGCACACCGTCGACCTCGCCCGCGAAGCCCTCGGCAACGCCGTGACCGGCAAGCGGATCGCGGTCTGGGGCGCCGCGTTCAAGGCCCACACCGACGACATCCGCGACTCCCCGGCCCTGGCCGTCGCCGACGCCCTCCGGCGGGCCGGCGCCGAGGTCACCGTCCACGACCCCGCCGCCGTGGACAACGCCCGCAGGGCCTACCCCCGGCTCGGCTACGCCGACGACCCCACCCAGGCCGTCACCGGCGCCGAACTGCTGCTGCACCTGACCGACTGGCCCCAGTACTCCGACGCCGACCCGATCGACCTCGCCCGGCACATCGCCGTCCCCCAGGTCATCGACGCCCGCGGCACCCTCGACGCCGCTCGCTGGCGCGCGGCCGGCTGGACCTTCCGCGCCCTCGGCCGCCCCTGATGCGCACGGATGACCCGCGCGTAGCCCCGGCAGCCACGTCGATCCCGTCCGGCTCCGCGCCTGCCCCACCCCTGCGGTTGCCCCCGGGGCTGGCGTCGTCCGTGCCGCCCGGGTCCGCCCTTCTCCGTGCCCTGACGGTCCGGGGCCAGCAGAGTGCCGGTGGACACGGGCGCCTATGATCGGCCGGGGGCGGATCCGCCCGTTCGCGCGCCACCTGCCGGATGCCACCGTCGGGGCCGGCCCGCGGGAACGGATCACGGGAACGGGCCACGGGGGCGGATCGAGGGGTGGGGCACGGAGGGCTTTCGGGTCCGGCTGCCGCCCTGCGGACGGGGCTCCCCCGCGGAGGGCGCGGTACCGGCCTCGCCGTCCGACCCATGACACGCACCCCGGCCGGCCCACCGCACCGCCGACCCGAATGGAGACCGATGTCCGAGATAACCGCCGAGGAGCCGCGTCAGAGCACGGCCGACCCGACGGTCCTGATTCTGGCCGCGATGGCGGCGGTGATGGCCGCGCTCTCGGTCCGCATCCTGATGCTGGACAACGAGTCGACGGACTTCTACTACTTCCTCGGGCCCTGGTACCAGTACATCGCGAACAACGGCGGGTTCCACGCTCTCAGCGGCACCGGTTTCTCGGACTACAACGTCCCCTACCTGTACCTGATGGCCGCGCTCACCTACCTTCCGGTGGCCGCGCTGACGGGGATCAAGTGCATCTCGATCCTGTTCGACCTGGCGCTGGCGTACTACACGTTCCGCATCGTCTCCCTGCGGTCGCCGCAGCAGCCCTGGCGGGCCCTCGGCGCGGCGGTGATCGTCCTCTTCCTCCCCACGGTCGTGACCAACAGCGGCTGGTGGGGCCAGGCCGACGCGATCTTCACAACCTTCCTGGTCGGCGGCGTCTACCACATCCTGCGCGACCGGCCCTGGTGGGCCTGCTCGTTCTTCGGGATCGCGCTGGCGTTCAAGCTCCAGGCGATCTTCCTGTTCCCGCTCCTGCTCGTCCTGGTGCTGGCGCGACGGATCCCGTGGCGAAGCCTGCTGGCCCTTCCGGCGGTGTACGTGGCGCTCGACATCCCCGCCGTCCTGCTCGGCTCCGACCCGTGGCAGCTGCTGACGGTGTACGCCCGGCAGCCGGACACGTACAAGGACCTCACGCTCAACGCGCCGTCGGTCTACCAGTTCGTCTCGGTGCCGTACGAGGAGCAGGACCCCGTACGGCACGCAGGTGTGCTGGTCGCGGGCGCGCTGGTGCTGGTGCTGATCGGGCTGGCGGTCTGGGCCATCCGCCGCGCCGGCGGGGCGGCGGCCCTGAAGAACGGACCGACAGTACGGGAGGGACGGGCCAAGCTCACCGACACGGGGCTCCTGCTGCTGGCCGCCGTCTTCGCGATCGCGGTGCCGTTCCTGCTGCCGTCCATGCACGAGCGCTACTTCTACGTGGCGGACGTGATCAGCGTGATCATCGCCTTCCAACTGCCCCGGCGGCTCTGGTACGTGCCGGTCCTGGTCCAGCTGTCGTCCTTCGGCAGTTACCTCAAGTTCATCGCCCCCAGCGTGTCGCCGTACCTGTCGATGCCGGCCCACGGCGCGCTGATGCTACTGGCGCTGATAGCCGTACTCCGGGCCACCATCGGGGAGTTCCGGAGCGCGTGGACTCCGGGCGACCGCGAAGCGGCCCCGGAGACGGCGGCGGCGCTGACCGCGTAGGTTCGCCGGATCACCCGGTCACGCGCTTCGGGCAGTGGCCTTCCTCCCCGGCGGCGGCTCCTGCGGAATGATGGGCCCCTCTCTCGTCAAGCGTAGTTGACGCGAGAGGGGCCCATCGTGCCGTGGCGGCACGGGAGTTGACCACGAGCGCTCTACCCTTGGGGTCATGAAGCAGCAGTACGTCACCATGGCCCTCGCAGGCCTCCTGATCGGAATCCTCGCGTTCGGCGCCGGCTGGTACACGGCCCGTGCCCGGGAGACCGCTCCGGCCCCGACCTACATCACGGTCACGCCGGAGCCGGTCACCGCGGGCACGATCTCCCCTCCCGCCTCGGCCGGTGCCCGGTAGGGCTACTGACGAACCGCCCAGAAACGGTCGGCCGCGTTGTCGAAGCCGACCGACGCGGACAGGGACTCCGGCGGCTCCTTCCAGAGCATCTGCCACTGGCCGTCGCCCGGGTCATTGTCCACGATCACCTCCAGGCCGCGGGCGGTGTTGACCCAGCTACTGGTCTGGTCGCGGAACCCGTAGTCGGCGAAGTACACCGGCTTGTCCTCGTGGAAGAGGTTGAACTGCAGCCTCCTGCCACCCCAGTTCTTGTCCGCTTGACATCCTCGCCCGCCTAGTGGAAGGCGATTCCCGTCTGACTCGCCGTTGTCGAGCGAGACTTCGGGTGGGTTCCTGCTTCACCACGCTGTGCCGGAACACGCTCCGGTCTTACCTGCGCTCCACAGGCTGACACCGCCAGTCCAGCGGCCCTGGCGACGTTGACCGCCGCGTTGATGTCCCGATCGAGGACGGTCCCGCAGGCCCCGCACGTCCATACGCGGACGCCGAGGGGCTTGGGGCCGTCCTTGACGCCGCAATTCGAGCAGACCTGCGAGGTCGGTTCGAAGCGGCCTATACGGTGAAAGGCCCGCCCGTACCGGGCGGCCTTGTATTCCAGCATGGCGACGAACGCCGACCATCCAGCGTCGTGCACGGACTTGGCCATGCGAGTGCGGGCAAGTCCCTTGACCGCCAGGTCTTCCACGGCGACCGCTTGGTTCTCGCGGATCAACTCGGTGGAGAGCCGATGGTGGAACTCGCGCCGCGCATCGGCCACCCGGCCATGAGCGCGAGCGACCTTAACACGGGCCTTGTCCCGGTTCTTCGACCCCTTCGCCTTGCGACTCAGAGCCTGCTGCGCACGCTTCAGCTTCTTCTCCGCGCGGCGCAGGAACTTCGGGCTGTCGATCTTCCGACCGTCCGAGAGTACGGCGAAGTGGGTGAGGCCCAGGTCGATGCCCACCGTGGTGTCAGCCCGAGGCATCCGCTCAAGGTCGGCGGCGGGATCGGTCTCGACCACGAACGACGCGAAGTACCGCCCGGCGGCGTCCTTGACCACGGTGACCGTGGACGGCGCTGACGGCAGCGACCGCGACCACTTCACCCGAACCTCACCGATCTTCGGCAGGCGCAGCTTCCTGCCGCCGGTGATGCTCCACCCGGCATTGGCGGTGACGCGGATCGCCTGCCTGTTTATCCCTACGGGACTTGAACCGGGGTGGCCCCGTCTTCGGCCGCTTGCCCTTGATGCCATCGAAGAAATTCCGATATGCGGTGTCCAGGTCCCGCAGCGACTGTTGCAGGATCACCGACGACACCTCACCGAGCCAGGCACGCTCGGGAGTCTTCTTCGAGGCCGTCAGCCGCTTGGACAGCTCGGCCGACGTGACGAACGGCAGACCGGCGGCCCGGGTGTCCTCACGTACACGAAGCGCGTCGTTGAAGACCACTCGCGCACACCCGAAGGCCCTTGCCAGCGAAGCGCGCTGACCGGCGCTCGGGTACAGGCGGAAGCCGTACCGAAGCTGCACGACGGCCATCCCAGCAGCTTGGTTTATATCACCACGATGGAATCCAAATCCCGATGTGCGCACTCGTCGTCACGTCGTCTACAACCTGTACATCCACTTGGTTTCGTCACGAAGTACCGGCGCCGCGCCTTCACCGATGCCATGCTGACCAGCTACGAAGAGATCATGCGGGACGTGTGCACGGACTTCGAGGCCAAGTTGAGGCAGTTCAACAGCGCGCAGGATCACGTACAAACTTGTCGCCCGGGACAGCAGAGATGTAGTCGGTGACCTCGACATACCACTCGCCGTCGGCGCCCACCCTCTACTTGCCCGACCATTCGAGAAAGAACAGGGCCGCAGCCTCGATGCCGCCGCCCTGGTCGGTCTTCGGCTGCCGACCCCGGTCTGTTTGTCGCCAGTCAACTGTGGTCTACGCGAACCAGCGGGCACTGCGCCTGTGCCGCCCGGGCTCGATCTCCATGTCCGGCACCAGCCCCTCCCGAAGCAACCACAGCTGACGTCGCGCCACCTGCCGGGCGCGGCGCTCTTCGAGGGAGACAAGATCGGCCACCGCCCTTCCCCGGGTATTGCTGCGGGCGAAGGGGTACACGGCCACAGATCGCCGCACTTCCTGTGGAAGCGAGCACTGTCCCTCCCGAGCGGCCGAGCGCAGGCGCTCGGAGCTGTAGCGAAGCTCACGCACCAGAACCACCCGCCATGGGCTCCAGGGACACGAGGCATCCTGTCCAGGGCGGGAAGTGGTGCGGCGAATGTGATGGGCGCTTCTGGCCATACCCTCACTCCTATCGCACGGCCCTGCACCGTCGCCACCGAGTTTGCCGCGGATCAAGGCACCGCCGTACACCAAGACCACCTGCTGCTCACCGTGCTCATCCGGATGCGGAACTTCCGTGTGGCATAGCCAATTTGGGTGAAGGTTTGCCCACCGATCGACGGCAAGGCGACGGGGCGCCGTAGCCTCGGTGGCGACCCGTCGCCGCCGAGGTGCGCGATCCGTTCGGTGCCACGGGAATTCGTCGACTCGGAAAGGCCATCGGCAGAAATGACACTCTCATCGGGCTCATCGGGCGGGAACGACGCGACGACCGGCGGGCCCTCCCGCCGCAGGGTCCTCAAGATCGGCATCGGCGTCGCCGTGGGGGCGGGGGCCATCGGCTCGGGTGCCCCCGCGGCGATCGCCGGCGGTCCGAACGACCCTCCGAGCCCGACGGTCGCGACCAAGGTGAAGAACCTCAGCGGCCCGGTCGAGACCGGGCCGTTCGCCTCGCCGTGGACCGACCTCGGCATCCCGGTGCTGTGTCCGGACGGCACCATGCTCTTCGTCTGCGGCGACACCTTCGACGGCGCCCAGGTGGGCGCAGCCGACTGGCGTGCCCCGGTCGGCCTGCGCTCCAGCAGCGCCGACCTGAACAACCTGCGCATCGACGGCAGCGTCGGCGGCAGCCACGCCAACAGCCTGGTCGACGAGCCGCACAACCCGGTCGGCGACAAGGCCACGACGGCGATCCCGTCCGACGTGTTCGTCGTCGACGGCGTGATGTACATGCACCTCATGCGCGGCGTCATCTACGACACCCACCACACCGACTTCTGGCGCTCCACCGACAACGGTGAGACCTGGCAGTACCTGTGCCAGTGGCCGGGCGACCTGTACGGCGGCCAGTTCCAGCAGAAGACGTACGCCGTGGCCGACGACGGCTACTGCTACGTCCTGTCCACGGTCTTCAACCGCGACGTGGAATCGGGAATGCTGCTGCACCGGGTACGGAAGGAGAGCCTCGGCAATCCGGACGCCTACGAGCCGTGGGGCTACGCCGACGGCGGCTGGCGGTGGAACGCGCCCGCCCCGACGACCGTCTTCGGCACCCGCAAGTGGGGCGAGATGTGCTTCCGCGCCATGGACGGCAAGTACGTCCTCACGTGGCTGAACATGGACCAGTTGTCGATCAGGGCGATGGTCTTCGCCCTCCCGACCTCGGACCTGACCACGACGCTGGAGCAGGCCATGATCCTCCCCTGCGCCCCGGGCCAGGAGGTCGCCAACCTGGTCGCCAGCCCGTACGGCGGTTTCGTCATCCCCGGCTCGACGTTCGGCAACTTCCACATCGTCGTCAGCCAGTGGTACGACCCGACGAACTACCGGATCATGCAGTACCGGGTCAACATGCTGTCCTGAGCGCGTACCGGCTTCGGGCCCGATGCCGCCGGCCTCGCGTCGGCCCGGGGCGGCCTCGCGTCGGCCTCGCGTCGGCCCGGAAATCGTGTCGACCGTGCTCGCCTCGTCCGGTACGGTCGCGGGGTTGTTTCGCCGCCGGGAGCCCGCGCCGTTCGCGTGTGGTCTCCCCGGCGGTTCCCCGGCTGAGAGCAGGTATTCGTCATGGCGTGTCGTATCGGTGAGCTGGTGCTCGGTTGCCGCGACCCCGAGGTGCTGGCGCGGTTCTGGTGCGAGGTCCTTGACTTCGTCGTGCTCGGTCGCGAGGACGACGGCTCGATGGAGATCGGGCCGCGCGAAGGGTTCGGCGGTGCGCAGCCGACGATCTTCCTCAGCCGCCGGGACGAACCGGAGCCGGGCAAGTCCCGGCTGCACATCGACGTGAACGCCACCGACCCCGATCAGGACGCCGAGCTCGAACGCCTTCTGGCGCTCGGCGCCCGCCCGGCCGACATCGGCCAGACCGGGCAGGAGCAGTGGCATGTCCTGACCGACCCCGAAGGCAATGAGTTCTGCCTGCTCAAGGCCCGCATCGACCCGCTCTGATGACGATCGGCCACGCCTCGGCGCCAGGTTCCGGGCACTCGGGCTCTGCCGCGAAGTCCGGTGCGGCGGAGGTGCCTTGATCGGTCGCGAATCTGACGTGGCGAAAGTCGTGTGCAGAGACGTTCAACCGAGAAGGCCAGGGATGACGAACCCGTGAAACGTACGCCGGTGAAGGTGAAGCAGCGAGCAGGCGGCGCTCGGACTCTGCTGCTGATTCCCGCCGCGGCTCTGCTCGCCTCGGGCTGTGCGTCCGCACCGGAGAGCAGTGCCGCCGGGCACGGTGAGGACCGTCGCCCGACCACCGCCGCGACGACCCCGGCGGAGGTGCGGACGGATGTCGAACCGTTGAAGCGCCACTTCCCGCAGCTGGGTGAGCTGTCCGCGACGAAGTGGGTCGGCCGGGTGCTGACGAAGAACTCCGTGCCGGAGATCCCCGGTCCGACCGACGTGAGCCTGGACGGGGTGGCGCAGCTCGATCCGGCGACGCTGACGGCGATCACGGACAGCGGGACGTGGCGGGAGGGCGGCATCGGATGCGGTGTCCCGCAGGAGATAGCCGCCGAGGTCGGGGACACGATGGCGTGGCTCCACAGTGAGGCCTTCGACAAGTCGGTCACGCGGACCCAGTACACAGGGAGCTTCTACTTCGACAGGCAGACCAACCGCGTGTACTTCTGCACGGTGAACCCGAAGGACCGAACCAGCTGATTCCCGCCGTCCGGCGGTTCGCTGCTCGCCCGATGGCACGGGGCCGGGGTCCGATGGCCCCGCGCGATCGGCTAACGGGAGAAGTAGGCCTTGACGCTCACGGCCGGTCCACCCGAGTATTTCTGAACGGCCGTCCTTGCGTCTCCAGACACAGCCACGGAAACGGTGCCTGCGGGAGGAACGGTGATCAGCCCGCCGATCGGGACCACTTCAATCGCCTGCTGGGGCGTTCCGGCCGGTGTCTGGTTGTAGACCAGGTAGACGATCCGGACCGATACGGCCGCGTTGTTCGGGTTCTTCACGATGACCTGGTCGAATGCGTCGAACTTGGTCAGCTGCTGGCCTGCGAAATCCGCCGGCTCGGCCTCGACCGCGGACGCGTCCGCCGGAAGGTCCGCCGCGGCGAGTTCTTTGACGGTCACTCTGACATTGGCGACCCGTTGGGCGTCAGCCCCGTGGAAGGCCAGGACGTCGTAGCCACCGCCGGGCTGGATGACGAGACTGCCTCGGTCACTCCCGTACGCCGTGGTGACCTGCACGTCGGGCAGATCGTTACCGCTGCCGTCCACTGCCGTGATCGTCAGAGTGGGCGCCGCGCTGGCCTGCCCGTCGTTGTCGATGGACAGCGTCTGATCGATGTACTCATGTTTGCCCAGCGCGTGGTAACTGAAGGACAGTGATGTGGCTGTCGGGCCTGGTGCAGCGGCAGGTGTGGCGGGAGTTGCGGCAGTCGGCGCCGCATCGGTCGCGCTACTTGCTTGGGACGGCCCCTTCGCGGGGGTCGTGGAGGCACCACTCGGGTCGCAGCCGGTCAACGCGGCGACACCGAGGACGATGCCTACAACCGTCCGGATCCGGAGGGCGGAGGTGCCCCACCTGCTCCGAACGAAAGATCGATCAATCCTTGACATTTGCCGGAGACTAGCGGACGCGGAGGACACGGGGGCTCCGCTCTTCGCTCCCGACTGGGCGGGACGGCAGCAGCCGCGCCCGCAGACGTGAGTTCTCCGCACTGTTTGGCGCTGCCCCAGCGATGTCGAACACCGGTGAGCCGACGAGCCGCCAGCGGCAAGGCGCCCGGCTCAAGGTGTGTGCTGCTGCTCGGTGCGGCTCCGAAGCGCGGCGAGGGTCTCCTCTACCAGCGCCCGTGCCTCGGCCACTGTGGCCGCCAGCAGTTCGGCGCTCGATCCGGGTGCCCCCAACAGGCCGCGGACTCGCGGGCCGAAGCCGGTTGGCGCGCCCGGGAGTGTCTCAGCGACGGCCAGCGCGCCCTTCTCGTTGAGGCACCAGCGCCGGTCCTCGGCGAACATCGCTTGCACCAGTACGCCGACGGCCCGGGACAGGCAGAGCGAGACGTACAACGTGTCCGCCCGCGCCGCGCCTTTTGCTGCGGCGGTGACCAGGAATTCCGCCTCCCAGGCTCCCGCCGTCAAGGCCTCTCGCAAGGGCTCGGGGTAGGTCGTGACCGTCTACTGAAGGTCCGTCAGTTCGCGGGCGGGGTCGGCCAGGACCTGGCCGAGCGCCACCTCGCCCGCGTAGCAGGGCGACCAGAAGCCGAGGGGATGACCCGCCTGCACGCCGACTTCGTACCGGCCTTCGCGGCAGTCCGCCCACACCTGCTCGACCCGGTCCACGTCCCGCAGGATCCAGTCCACCGCCACGCCGTCGACCTGCAGCCACGCGCCGCCGTTCACCCACGGCCCCCAGCCGCCCGGGCCGGCCACCTCCACCTCGGGGCCGGCCAGCGCGCGCAACGCGGCGAGGTCGAGCCCGCCACGGTAGTAGACGCCGAGATCCCAGTCCGAATCCGGCCGGTGCTCTCCGCGGGCCCGGCTGCCGCCGAGCATGACTCCGACGACGCCCGGCACCTCGGCCAGGCGGTTGGCCATCTCCTCGATGATCGCTCGCACGGAGCGAGTCTGGCAGTCACCCCTGCGTCGGGCCAGCCGTTTGCGCCGGTGGTCACCGGGTGCGGGGGCTTCGAGGGCGGGTGTGTGCCGGAGCCGGTGGTCGGCTCCGGCACCAAGGCCCCTGCCCGATGGGACAGTTGGCCGCAGGGGCGGCGTCAGACCTGGTAGCGGTCCGGGGCGAGCAGGTGCAGGTGTTCGGCGACCCAGTCGGAGGTGTGGCGCAGGCCCTCGTCCAGGCCGACCTGGGGCTGCCAGCCGGCCAGGTCGCGCGCCTTGCGGTTGTCGGAGAGCAGCCGTTCGACCTCGCTGCCGCCGGGGCGCAGCCGGGTCGGGTCGACGACGATGTCCGCGTCCCGGCCGGAGGCGACGATCAGGGCCTTGGCCAGGTCGCCGATGGACACCTCGCTGCCGGTGCCGAGGTTGACGGTCTCGCCGAGCGCGCGGTCGGCGCGGGCGATGGCCAGGAAGCCTTCCGCGGTGTCGGTGGCGTAGGTGAAGTCCCGGGTGGGGGTGGTCGAACCGAGCCTGATCTCCCGTGCGCCGGAGTGGAGTTGGGCCAGGATGGTGGGGATGACGGCGCGGGCGGACTGGCGCGGGCCGTAGGTGTTGAACGGGCGGACGACGGCGACCGGCAGTTCGAAGGCGTGCCAGTAGGAGAGCGCCATCATGTCCGCGCCGATCTTCGAGGCGGAGTACGGGGACTGCGGCTGGAGCGGGTGGTGCTCGTCGATGGGTGCGGTGATCGCGGTCCCGTACACCTCGCTGGTGGAGGTGTGCACCAGACGGGCGCCGTGCCGCAGGCAGGCGGCGGCGATGTTCTGGGTGCCCACGACGTTGGTCTGCACGTAGGCCTCGGGGGCCTGGTAGCTGTAGGGGATGCCGATGAGCGCGGCGAGGTGGAAGACGGTGTCGCAGCCGGCGACGGCGTCCAGGACCCGGCCGGCGTCGCGGACGTCGCCGGCGAGCATCTCGACGGGGCTGTCGGGGTCGGCCAGGTAGTGGGCGAGGTATCCGCGCTCGGCGTACGGCTTGTAGTGGACCAGGGCCCGGACGCGGGCGCCGCGGGCGACCAGCAGGTCGACGAGGGTGCTGCCGATGAAGCCTTCGGCGCCGGTGACCAGGACGGTCCGGCCGGTCCAGTCCTGGTGTGCGGCGGGGGTGTTCGGGTGGGCGGGGGTGTTCGGGTGGGCGGGGCGGTTCATGGTGGTCCTCCGGTGGGTCGGGGCGGGTCGGGTGGTCAGTGGTCGGCGGTCAGCGATCGGCAATCAGCAGTCAGGCGGTCAGCGGTCGTACGGGCCGGGGACGGGGGCCGGGACGGCGGGCGGCGCGGGTGCCGGGGTCCGGCCGATGACGCGGAGCACCTTGGCGGCCAGCAGGTCGGCGGCGCGCGCGTGGTCGCCCGGGTCGGCGGCCTGCGCCATCGCGGCGAGCCGGGCCGGGTCGGCGAGCAGGGGTTCCACCAGGGCGGCCAGCCGTTCGCCGGTGCACTCGCCGTCCGGCAGCAGCAGGCCGGCGCCGGCGTCGGAGAGGACGCGTGCGTTGTGGGTCTGGTGGTCGTGCGGCGCGTGCGGGTAGGGCACCAGCACGGCGGGCATTCGGAGGCTGGAGAGTTCGGCGACGGTGGCCGCGCCGGCGCGGCACACCATGAGGTCTGCGGCCGCGTAGGCGAAGTCCATCCGGTCCAGGTAGGCGACGGCGTGCGCCACCGGGTTGCCGTCCAGTGCGGCCCGGACCTGTGCCAGCGCGGCCGGGCCGGTCTTGATCAGCAGCCGCCGGTCGGTGCGGTGGCGCCAGCGTCCGGCCAGTTCGACGGCGGCCGCGGTGAGCCGGGCCGCGCCGAGGCTGCCGCCGTTGAAGACCACCAGCCGGACGCCGTCCGGGACGGCGAAGTGCCGACGGGCCTCGGCGCGCAGCGCCGCCCGGTCGAGCTGGGCGACGGCGCCGACCAGCGGCATCCCGACGGTCTGCGCCGAACGGCCGGCGGGCAGGTGCTCGCGGGTGCGGTCGAAGGCGAGCGCGATGTGCGGGGTGAGCCGGGCGGCGAAGCGGTTGGCCCGCCCGGGCACCGCGTTCGACTCGTGCACCACGCTCGGCAGCCCGGCCATCTTGGCGCCGACGATCACCGGCGCGCTCGGGTAGCCGCCCATGCCGACCGCGACCTGCGCGCCCTGGGCCCGCAGGATCTCCCGGCAGTCCCGGCCGGAGCGCAGCAGCGCCGCGGGCAGCAGGTAGCGGCGCGGGCCGAGGGAGGCATCGAAGGGGATCATGTCGACGGTGTGCAGCCGGTAGCCGGCCTGCGGGATGAGGGTGGTCTCCAGTCCGCGTTCGGTGCCGACGAAGGAGATCACGGCCCGCGGGTCGGCTCTGCGCAGCGCCTCGGCCAGTGCGAGGCCCGGGTAGATGTGTCCGCCGGTGCCGCCGGCGCCGATCACCACCGACAGGGGGTGGGCCGGATCGTGGTTGGCATGGTTGCCGTGTTCTGTCCGCATGCCGTCGAGCTTGCTGAGGCCGCCTAAGAGAGTTCTCAGAGTCGTTCTGAGAGGGTTGTCCGCATGAGCAACGGGCAGAGAGTGCTGGTAGTCGACGACGATCCGGAGGTACGGGCCGCCGTCGAGGACGGGCTGGCCGTCGAGGGCTACCAGGTGCGCGGCGCCGCCGACGGGCTGGCGGCGCTGAACGAGGTGTCCGGCTGGCAGCCCGACGCGATGGTCCTCGACCTGATGATGCCCGTCCTCGACGGGCTGGCCGTCTGCCGCCGACTGCGGGCCCTGGGCGACCGGCTCCCGATCCTGGTGCTCACCGCGCGCGACTCGGTGAGCGACCGCGTCGACGGCCTCGACGCGGGGGCCGACGACTACCTGGTCAAGCCGTTCGCGCTGGACGAGCTGACCGCCCGACTGCGTGCCCTGCTGCGGCGCAGCGCCCCGGCCGCCGAGGAGCCCGGCTACCGCTTCGCCGACCTGGAGGTCGACCCGGCCACCCGGACCGGGAGCAGGGCCGGGCGGCCGGTGGAGTTCTCGCGCACCGAGTTCGCACTGCTGGAGGTGCTGCTGCGCCACCCCGGCCAGGTGCTCCCGCGCGAGGTGATCATGGAGCGGGTGTGGGGCGCCGACTTCGGCCCCGACTCCAACTCCCTCGCCGTCTACATCGGTTACCTGCGCCGCAAGCTGGAGGCCGGCGGCGAACCCCGGCTGGTGCACACGGTGCACGGGGTCGGCTACCGGCTGGACCGGGCTTGAGGGCGCACGCGCGCTGGCGGCGCCGGCGCCCGCTGCGCACCCGGCTGGCCCTCGCCTGCACGGCCGCGGTCGCCGTGGTGGCGCTCGGGATCAGCGCGGCCGCGTTCAGCATCGTCCGCTACGAGCTCAACCACCAGCTCGACCAGCACCTCACCCAGCAGGCCACCCTGGTGCAGCAGCAGCACCGCGACCAGGGGCCGCAGGTCGTCTACGGCGAGTGCAACTACCTTGCTGCCCCGGCCTGCGCGCAGATCGTCTCCGCCGACCCCGGCAAACCACCGAACGAGCCGTACCTGCTGCCCGTCACACCGGCCACCCGCCAGGTCGCGAACCGGCAGCGGGCCGGCTACTTCACCGACCTCACCATCGGCGGCCACCCGGCCCGGATGCTCACCACCCCGATGATCGCGGCGCCGCCCGGCGCCCGGCAGGCCGTCCAGGTCGCGCTGCGCGCCGACAGCGTCCAGGAGGGGGTGCGGCAGGCCGGCGCGCTGATGGCGGCCGTCGCGGCGGCGGGCCTGCTGCTGGCCGCCGTCCTCGGGCGCACCGTGGCCCGCACCGCCCTCGCCCCGGTCGCCCGGCTGACCCGCACCGCCGAACGGATCGCCGACACCCGGGACGCGGGGCTGCGGATCGACCTGCCGCCCGGGCGCCGGGAGGACGAACTGACCAGGCTGGCCGGCAGCTTCAACACCATGCTGGGCGAACTGGAGCAGTCCGTGGCCGCCCAGCGCCGGCTCGTCGCCGACGCCTCGCACGAGCTGCGCACCCCGCTGACGGCGCTGCGCACCAACGCCGAACTGCTGGCCCGCGCCGACCGGTTGACCGAGGGCCAACGGGAGCGGGCGGCGGCCGCGCTGCACCGCCAGCTACGCGAGGTGACCGGACTGGTGAACGACCTCATCGAGCTGGCCCGTGACGAGGAGCCGCAGCCGCTGCTCGAACAGGTCGCGGTCGGCCGGCTCGTCGGGCACTGCGTCGACACCGCGCGCGGCCACTGGCCGGCGATCGCCTTCACCCTGGACGACGACGCGGACGGCGCCCCGGGCCACGGCGCCGCCGAGCGCACCGTCCCCGGCGTGCCGGCCCGGCTGGCCCGACTGGTCTCCAACCTCCTCGACAACGCGGCCAAGTTCAGCCCGCCGGGCGCCACGGTCGAGGTCCGGCTCACCGCCGGACTGGAACTGACCGTCCGCGACCACGGCCCCGGCATCGCGCCCGAGGACCTGCCGTACGTCTTCGACCGCTTCTACCGGGCCTCCGCCGCCCGCGCCCTGCCCGGCTCCGGGCTCGGGCTCGCCATGGCGCGCCAGATCGCCCACGCGCACGGCGCCACCCTCACCGCCGAGGCCGCCCCCGGCGGCGGGGCGCTGTTCCGCCTGCGGCTGCCGGGCTGAACGGGACGGCCCGCTTCCGACCCGCCGTCCGAGCGCCCACCCGTCACCGCGCTGCCGGTTGGCGGCAAACGACGGCGCCACGGCGCGTACGCGGACCTGACGCCGGTTTCCGTGTCGGAGGCGAGGGAGTACGCGGAGAAGCACGGCTACGACCACCTGGCAGCGCTGACCGACCCGTCCTACTCCGACGACCCCCACCACGTCCGGTGCAGGTACTGCAGCCGCCTCGCCGCCGAACGGCTGGGGGGACATCGCGTTCGGTTGCCGGTGCCAGACCAACCCGAACCGCGCGCGACAGACCTCCAGCCAACGACGAGGACCCCCGTACCGTCACCGTTGCCGGGCTCGTGTGACTGGAACCGGTACCTGGCGGTTGGAACCGACAGGTGGCGGCGCCCTGGTCTCGCCACGCTGAGTCGCCTGTGACTCAGCAGGCTAGTTGTCGTGTCAGCACGGAATCTGTCGTCTGCGGTTGGCCCCGACTAGGCTCACCTCCATGTCCGAGCCAACCCCTGACCCTCGCCTGCAGTCCTTGATCAACCAGCTCCGGCCGGGGGTTGTGAGAACGGTGAAGGTCATCGGATTCGACGGAGCGGACATCGTGGTGCAACTCGTGGATGCCGAAGGAGAAGCGACCGAGATCGGTCGGATTCCTCTGCACGAAGCGTCGATGCGTCGGATCGAGCATCCATCCGCGCTGTTTGAGGTCGGCCAGGAGATCGATGCCGAAGAAATCGGGCGTTGGCGCGAAGGGCAGCTTCACCTTTCCGCCAGGGCGTGCGAGATCCCGGCCCTGCGGTCCTTCCTCCTCGCGCTCGAACGCGGGCAGGTCGTCACCGGGACGGTCTCCGAGGTTCACAACTTCGGGGTCTTCGTTCACGTCGACGGCGAACCCGAGGGCCTGTGCACCGGCTTCATTCGGGTGCCGGACCTGACGTGGGGCTGGATCAACCACCCCTCCGAGGCAGTCGAAGCCGGCCAGCGGATCACCGCTGAGGTGATCATCGCCGAGACGCGCTCCAGTCAGGTCACGCTCTCCTTGAAGGCTCTGCAGGAAGATCCACTCATTCGGTTCGCGGATCAGGCCGGCCGAATCCTCACCGGGCCGATCACCAAGATCGTTCCCTTTGGCGTGTTCGTGCAGCTTGCCCCTGACGTTGTCGGGTTCCTGCATCTCTCTGAGCTGACTGACGAGCCGACCGAGACTCCGGATCAGCTTGTCGATGAGGGCCAGCTGATCACGGTGAAGGTCGCCGAGGTCGACCTCCAGCGGCACCGGGTGCGACTGGGCGCCGTCGGCGGAGCGGACAGAACCTAGCGGATGGGCGTGCTGGTGCCCGATTCGATCTTCGCGATAAGGGCATCGCCATGCTGACAGAGGAGCCTGCGTAGGGCCGTGTAGTGGTTCAGAGCGTCGGGACGGGAGAGCTGGAACCAGGTGTTCGCCCGGCGCTCCCGCCAGACTTGGCGAACCTCCGGGGGCTGTTCGGCTTCGACGTGCCGTGGCGCGAAGAGCGGCTCGCCGCCGGTGACATAGGCCCAGACGAACGCGGACGCTTCCTGGCGTACTCGGTCGTCCAGGTTGGGGCGAACGGGCCCTGGGACGGGCGGAAGCCTGGTGATGATCTCGTTCCAGATCTCCGATGACAGGGACCAGATTCGCAGCAGCTCGCGCCGGCGCTGGTAGTTGGTGGGGTCTGTCGCGCGGTCGAGTTCCTCGGCCAGGTCGTGCAGAGCGGCATTGAAGGCATCCTGCCCATCTCTGAGCCACCGCAGGAGCGTGCCCGTGGCCACGAACTGGCCTCCGGCAGGGTTGATGCCGAGGAAGTCTGCGGCGTCACCCCGCGCCCTGCCAGAAGCCTGTTGGACAAGGAGGACGGCCGCGAGACGGCGTACGGACTTCGCTTCCGCGTCGATCTGGAGCGGTGCGAGATGCTCCTGATACCAGCGTTCCTCCAAGAACGCGGGAATGTGTTCAGGGCGGTAACCGCCCTGTCGTTCTGGGATTCTGGCTCCACGAGGGCCGGTGCGCCGGTATGTGCGGGTCAGGGGTGCCATCGCTTGTCGCAACCTATCCGAGCACGAGGACTGATGCCGTTCGAAGACGTGGACCCATGGGGCTCTGCTCGCGCTGCCTGGGCGGGCGGCTCGGGCGTGGTCGACGAGTTCGTGGAGATCAGGCTCATCGAGCAAGCGGACGGCCGCCGTCAGCAATCCGGCCGCCGCAACGGGGTCGCTTGGGGGTCTGTCGCGAACCGGGCGGGTGCCTCCGCCAAGGGCCTTGATGTGCTTGCCCACCGAATCCTGGGAATCAGGCTCGATGTGGTCCCGACCGAGAGGCCAGGACGCGCAGAGAGCGGCGGTGACCACCCGAAGATCGGTGAAACCTGACGCGGCGTCTGCTGCTGCGGCCTGGTGGGGTTCGAGGAAGTCGAGGAGTCGCTGCTGCGTCCTGAGCATGTTCATACTCGGTCGGGCAGAACGGGTGCTCCTGAGCTGGTCCAGTCGGGTCCCGCAGGAGGGTCCTTTCCGGCCCTGACCGGCGCGTTGGACTGGATGTCGGCACTGCGCCGGGTGCAGGTTCGCGTCCGCAGGCTGGCCGACGAGGAGCGTGACCGCTCGATTGATCCAGTGGCTTCGAGGGCAGTCGTCCTGCAGAAATACCTGGTGGACCGGGCATGCAAAGGCGACGGGCAGATGCCACGCCTTCTTCCACGGACCCCCGTGCTGCTGCTGGATGGCGGTGCCGTCTCCTGCAAGGCATCTCGGGCAGTAGCGAGGATGGTCGTTGAACAACCAGTCGTCGCGCGACACCTGCGCTCCGGAACCGGGTCGCAGGCGCGCAATTGGCAGGTAGCGGTCTGACCAGGGAACAAGCGTCAGAGCAGTTGCTTCCTCCTCGCTCAGCCGGGTGGTGTGCGCGAAGGCGCGGGTGTCGAGGTCCAGCAGGAGCCTGCGGCCAAGTTGGGTTGTCGAGGGCCTGGTGCAGCCGGTCAGCCGGGCCAGGCGAATCGGTGAGAGCCGGAGACGGTGAGCGAGCCGCAGCAGGTAGCCGCCGAGGGACTCGCCGGGCAGAGGATCAAGGCTCCGGGCCAGCGGTCGGTCGTGGCTGTGGAGTTCAGCCATCGGCGGCCGGCCTGTCGCCCTGGTCGTCGAAGACCGTGTTGCGCGGCCTCCTTCCCGGCTTCTTCCGCGACTGCTGTGGCGGCTTGACGTTCAGCGGGATCTCGGGGACCTCGCCCGCCTCGGGGTCGAGATCGGCGAGATTGCCCAGGCGGATCGAGGTGCGGGCCAGAAGCTCGGGTGTCAGCCGCTCCTCGCCACTGGTGATCGCTTCCGTGCAACCGTCCTCGACCAGCCGTCGAAGCAGTCCGACGATGCCGTGAGTGCGGCGGAACAGGTACTCGGGCATGCCGCCCGTGGTCAGCATGCCCTCGAAGGAGTGGAACAGCCGCAACTGTTCCTCGATCCCCGCGAGGTGTTCGAGGAAGGCGGTGATCCCGGTGGGGGTGGAGTAGTCGAACGGGTCGAGATCGACCATGTCGAAGCGCCGCTCGGTCTGTGTCGAGGCCCCGTCATTGTGGCTCTTGCCTCGCTTGACGTCCGGGAAGACCCACTGCTTGGTGTGCGGGTCGATGTAGGCGCCCCGCAGCAGGCCGGAGTGGGGGATGTCGACACCGATCAGCACGAGCGTGACGTTCAGGTCCATCAGCTCGCGGATCAGGTCCAGGGTGTCCTGGTCGTCGCCGCGGTGGAGCCGAAGACGCGTCACATCGTCGATCAGCAGAGCCGTGGTGTTGTGGTCCCGGACCGCGTCGCGGACCGAGCGAATCAGGTCGTCCAGGGTGTTCGGGTGCGGGTCGCCGTAGACGTCCAGGATGGTCTTGCACAACGCCTTCGGTGTCGCCTTCACCGGCAGCCGGCAGTAGGCGACCGGGACGAACACATCGCGTGTGCCAGCAATCGGAGCCTGGTCGGGCAGGAGTTGGTGGTGGACGTCCCGCCACAGGTCTTCGAAGGCGGCGGCCGCGGAGCACGCTGTCTCGGTCTTGCCCTGGAACCCGCCGCCGTTGATCATCAGACCGTCCCGGGTGCCGGGCATGAACTTCACGGCGTTGTTCTGCAGACGCCCGCGCATCAGGTTGGAGACCCCGCGGCTCATCGGCGTCTCCTGGAGCCGCATGTTCACGTGCGTCGCGGTCCGGTGCAGGTCGTGCAGGGCCCGTCGGCGCGCGCTCATGTCGCTGTACTCCTTCAGCGAGAGCCGCGGTGCCGGGATGAACGTGTCGCGGATCTCGCGCCACTGCTGCCAGCCCTCCCACCTGGTGCGGTCGGGTGGCGGTCCAACGCGCAGGAACGGGACGATCGGGCTGTCGCTCTCAGCCGACCGGTTGTCCACCGTGCTCCTCTTCGTCGTCCTCGGGCAGGAGGAACACGTTGCGCTCGCGGAAGCTCGACCCCAGCCGGGGCGGTGGCTTCGGGGTGACCGGGACGGCGGCTTCTCTCCGGCGGCGCCGCTCGGCGTCGAGACTGCTTCGGGTCTGCCCAGCCCGCTGCGGCCACTGCAGCACGTTCCCCGCGGTCTGCTGGGGCTGACGGGATGGGTGGGCGATCTCGGCGGAGGCCGCCGGCCGGTCGGTCGAGGCCGCCCGGGCCTGCGTGGCCTCGCGGGCGTGTTCGACGCGCTGGGACTTGGTCATCTGGCTGGGCCAGTTGCTGACCGGATCACGGGCGCCGAGCAGATCCAGGAGGATCGGAAGGAGTTCGGCATCGGTCCGCGGTCGCAGGCCGGCTTCGCGGACTCGGGTGAGGAGTTCCTCAGCGCGCAGGTCACCGAAGGCGGGGACCTGCGATTCCGGCGGCAGCCCGGTCCAGCGCAGGGGGTGCCACTCGTGGGTAAGGGGATCTTGGAAGTAGACGACGCGCCGGTCTCGGGGCTCTCGGCGGATGATCCACATCTGTTTGCGCCGCCCGCCGCGTGAGGACGCCTCGTGCAGGTAGGGCTCCAGTGCATCGCCGTAGTAGTAGAGGCCCTTGATCTTCATGCCCCGGCGGCCGTGGATGCGCTTGACCTGGTGCTCCGGCAGGAACCTGTAGTAGAGCTCGGGTTGGGGGATCTCCATCGCGAAGCCGGTCTGCGCGAACGACGCCGCGAACAGCGAGTTGGGGCTGTGGTCCCCGCCGGGATCCCAGGCCGGCGCGTAGTCGCCCAGCCGGCGGTTCTGCCAGACCTTGACGACCCAGGTCGCGATCACGTGTTCCATCGCGTCGATGGTCAAGGTGCCGTCCCGCTCCGGTTCCGCACCGCGGTCGGCGGTGTCGATGCCGGTGTAGCCAGGAAGGTGCTCGAACAGCAGCGACCGGATGCTGCCGAAGACCCGTTCGACCGCCTGCTTGTCCTGGGGCCGCAGCACCCGTGCCGGAAGCACCCGGCAGCCGATCACCTCCTGGACCTCGACCAGGTGGTGGTTGCGGTAGACGCTGCCGTGGTCGGTGGTCACCGTCTCCGGCGCGAAGAACGGCAGGGCCGCGACCCGGTGGCCGACGAACTCCGCCACGACCGCAGCCGGCAGTCCCGGGTAGGGCCACTCCATCTCGCCGTCCCAGTCGGCCCGCATGGGCAGCGGGAGCATCACGTCCCGCAGCACCATCGCGACGTCGACCGATGTGTCCGACACCAGCGTGAGCCGGAAAGCGCAGATGGAGTGGGTGTAGACGTCCAGCGCCAGCGTCAGGTGGACGCGGACCGGGTCACCGAAGACCCCCTCACGGACCATCACCGGCAAGATCGTCGTGTCCAGCGCGACCACCTGGCCCGGCCTGGTGACCAGCACGTGCCCGTCCTTCTCGGGCAGCGACGCGGAGCGTTCGTAGCGCTGCCGACCACGGCCAGGACCGAACCACTCGTGCCAGACTCGCCTGAGCGTGTCGTAGCTGGGGACCTTGATCTCCTGGCCGGGGAACGTCTCGCGGGCGTAGCGGTGGATCATCGTCTCCCGGGTGCGGGCGTCCACCCTGGAACGGTGAAGCCGGGTCTCCTCCCGAACGGCCAGGATCGCTTCCCGGATCTCCTCTGAGATGCTGGGGTGGCCGCCGCTCTCGCGCAGCCATCGGTCGTCCGCGCAGCCGATCACCCCGAAGCGGCGCCGTTTACGCTCCCAACGCTCCAAGGTCCTGACGCCGACCCGGTCCAGCGCCAGCAGCTTCGCGGCGGCCGGGTCCATGGCCTCCAGCTCGGCCACTTTAGCCTGGCGTCGCTCGGACACGGTCGTGCGGTCAGGGTGGTACTCCGGGCGAGGCTCACCTGGCCGCGGGTGTAACGGGTCGCCGCTGCGGAAGCCGCAGAAGACCTCCATCAGGTGCTCGAACCGCAACTGCACCAGCGGGACCTTCTCCGACTTCAGGTCCTTCAACGTCATCTCCTGCCGTCCCCGGTTCGCGCCGGACGAGGAGGTGAGCGACGAGCTGCGGCACTGCGGATGGTTCAGCAGGAATCTGAAGCTGACGCACTGCCGGACACCGGCCCGGTTCATCAGGTGCACTCGGCCGAGATGGGGTTCCTGCCGCTCGACCAGCCACTCGCTCGCGTCGAGGACCAGTGCTGCCCCCGGAGCCAGATCCAAGGCGCCCGCGCTCATGACACCTCCGCCGGCATCAGCCTCGACGCGTCGGTCAAGGGCTCGGACAGATCCACGCCAAGTCGCCGTTGCCACAGCAGGTTCAGCAGCTGGGCCCGCGCGACCGGCCAGAACTGGCAGGCCATCGCGGCCTCGCGGAAGGTCACACCCTGCTCAGCTGCCGCGAGTAGCCCAGGGCGCAGATTCAAGGGGTCGCTCATCGGGCGCCGCCGCGCGTACATCGCGTCCAGGGATGCCTGGACGTGCGGCGACCAGCCGGCCACGACAACGTAGCGCCAGCCGCAGACCAGCGAGAGCTCGTGAGCGGCGGCAAAGGACTCCTCGTCCTCGGACTTGATCAGCTCTGCCGGACGTACGTCGACGACGAAGACCCCGTTGTCGGAGACCACAAGGTAATCCGGGGTATGCCGCCGCCACCGCCCGTTCGCCTCGAAGCGCATCCGGAACGGCTGCGAGAGGAGAATCTGCACGCGGCCGCAGAAGTCGAGCGCCCGTAGCAGCCAGTCCTCCTCCAGGCTCTCGAAGCCGTGCAGCCGCCCCGTGCTGACCATGTACTCCAGCCCCGGCCGATGCCGCTGGTCACGCCGCCAGGCGAAGCCGCGCATCGGGACACTGCCCACCCAGGGCGCCTGCCCCAGTGAGGCCACCGCGCCGGTAACCTCGCCACTTCGGTGACGCCACGTCACTGTCCATCGACGCGTCCACCCCTCGCCGAGGGCCAGACCCTGGCGACCTGCCGTCCTACTGACAGGAACCAGCAGGTCCTCCCACCTGCACAGATGCGACCACAGCGGCCCCGTGTACGTAGAGCCGCGAGTCGTCGGCGGTGCCGGGAAAGTCCTGCGTGACGTATCCACCCCGCCATCGAAGTAGTCAGCTCGCGTCGGCGGGGCGACTTCTTCGGAGTTGGCGACAACTTGCTTGCCAAACGATCACCAGCCGACAGATACCTCGCCGAATCGGCGACAGTTGTCATGCTGACCCGCCCGGAGAGCCGCACGTCGAGTAGTGCGGTTAGCGACAAGTAGCGTGCTGAGTCACATCGCCTGAGCCAGCGACGCGTTGAGTGGGGTCTGCTCACGAGAGTTGAAACCGGTGCGGCCGGCGCCGACTAGGCTCACCTCCATGTCCGAGCCGGCCCCTGCCCCTCGTATGCAGTCCTTGATCAACCAGCTCCGGCCGGGGGCCATGAGAACGGTGAAGGTCACCGGGTTCGACGGAGCGGATGTCCTCGTGCAGCTCGTAGATGCCGAAGGGGAGAAAGCCGAGATCATTCCCTTTGGCGTGTTCGCGCAGCTTGATCCCGACGTTGTGGGATTCCCTCATCTCTCTGAGCTGACCGGCGAACCGGTCGAGACTCCGGATCTGCTTGTCGATGAAGGCGAGCTGATCACGGTGAACGTAGCCGAGGTCGACCTCCAGCGTCACCGGGTACGGCTACGCGCGGCCGGCGGAGCGGACACATCTCACGACTGGTCGCAAGAAGCGTGACCACCCGGTGCCAACAATCACGTCCCGCTGATCAGAAGACGCCAGCTCGCCTGGTCCTACTGGTTCCAACTACTGTGTCCTGGCTCATGACCGCGCCGGAGTTCAGTGGTTGCCGCCGAGAGGGAGTCCTGTGAAAGTCTGATTGTTTCATCCGTTGTTTCGAACTCGCCTTATGCTTACGAGGGTTGACGTCCATCGGGGATGCGGCCTGCTGTGGGCATGGGCGAGGGCAGGGCCTACCCGGGCGATCCTTTACCAGGCCCGTACCGGCTGCCAGTGGCGCCACCTGTCCCCAACTCAAGCTGAAATCCGACAAAGGTTCGCAGAACGCCCTCGCTGGGCGAGAAGTTCGCCATAGGCCACCTCCAGTTCCCGGTGAAGTTCGATCACAAATGAACTCGAACGGACGCTCTCGGGCCGGCTCGCAGCGGTGACGGTCAAGGCGAGGATCGGGCCGATGGTTTCTGTGAGAATGCCGCGCTTTCGGTACGAAGTGGCGTTTCACCCAACGGCGTTGCGGGGATGAAAGGGTTAATTCAACCGCCGGGCTGCCTATCCCTCCTCAGGGGGAGCGGCCCGTGGCTATGCCCAGTGTGCGGTCAGTCGTCGATGTGCCCCAGGGCGGGATCTGCGGTCCTGGACGATTTCTACACGACGGCTCGACGGGACGAGGGCAGCCCCCACCGAAGGGGTCCGCATGAGTACGGACGTTCAGATAGCAGCGCAGGAACTGCTGCCGATCCCCAGCCCTGTTGGCCACGCCCCCACCGGCCAGGTGGCGGCGGCAGGCCCCGAAGACCCTACGATCGCTGTCGGCACCAGTCCTGTCGGGCTGGCGTTCACCCCCAGCGGTGACCTCTACGTCACCAACAGCGGCTCGAACACTGTGACGCTGATCGACACCAGCACCGACACCGTCACCATCGCGAGCATCCCCGAAGGCGGCACCACCCCGAGCTGGCTGACGGTCGCCCCCAACGGCAACGCCTACATCCCCAACAACGGCTCGGCCAACGTGTCGGTGCTGAACACCGCCACCAACACGCTCGTGGGCGCCCCGATCCCGCTGTCCGGCGGTCCGGCCGCGGCGGTGGTCGTTCCCAGCGGCAACGTCTATGTCAGCCAGTTCTTCGCGAACAGCGTGTCCCTGATCAACACCACCACCAACACCGTTACGGGCGGGCCCATCGCCGTCGGCTCCAACCCGGTCGGAATGGCCGTCGCACCCAACGGCAACGCCTATGTCGCCAACCGAGGGTCGAACAACGTCACGGTGATCGACACCAGCACCAACACCGTGGTGGGCGCCGCCATCCCCGTCGGCACCCAGCCGAACTTCATCGCGATCGCCCCCAACGGCAACGCCTACGTCGCCAACATCGCATCCAGCAACGTGACGGTCATCGACACCACCACCAACACCGTCCTGGTCCCCAGCATCCCCGTCGGCTCCAGCCCTTGGGGAATCGCGGCCGCCACCAACGGCATCGTCTACACGGCCAACCTCGGGGCCAACAACGTGACGGTGATCGACACCAGCACCAACACCGTGGTGGGCGCCGCCATCCCCGTCGGCACCGAGCCGATCGACGTGGCGGTCGCCCCCAACAGCAAGGTCTATGTCGCCAACTTCGGGTCGAACAGCGTTAGCGTCTTTCAGGGCGCGCCCACGCTGAGCGGCATCAGTCCCAACCACGGATCCACCACCGGCGGCACCGTGGTGACCATCACCGGTACCAACCTGACCGGCGCCAGCGTCACCATCGGCGGCAACCCCGCCACCAACGTCATCGTCAATGCCGCGGGCACGCAGATCACCGCCACCACCCCGCCCGGGGCGGCCGGACCGGCCACCGTCACCGTCGCCACCCCCAGTGGCACCGCCAGTCTGGTCAACGGCTTCACCTACTTGGCCGACGCCACCTCGCTGACCGCGACCCCGGCGCTGGCCAAGCTGTTCCCGCCGCAAGTGTTCTACCCGTTCCTCAACGCCACCCTGGTCGACCTCGTCACCGGACTGCCGGTGCCCGGCCAGACCATCACCTTCAGCACCGGCAACCGGACCCTGGGCACCGCCATCACCAACGCCGAAGGCACCGCCCAGCTTTCCGAGGCGATCACCTTCCCGCTGATCCTCGCCAACGACGGCTACACCGCCGCCTTCGCCGGCACCGCCGGCCTGCTGCCCTCCACCGCCAACGCAGGCGTCATCATCCCGTAGCCGGCGAGGAGGCAGAAGACGAAGGCGGAGCAGGGCTCTTGGCGTAGTAGCCCGGGGAACGGAGACCTGAGAGCTCGTCACACAGTCCTGCGCTGTGATCACTGCTGGGGCGCGTTTCGAAAGTGCTGGTCGCAGCCATTCGTTGATGGCTGCGACCAGCACTGTTGCAACGACCCCTCCGTTGTCCGCAGGGGCACCACCCGCGAATATCCCCGTACACCTACCTGCACTCGGGCTGCCCCTCCTGCCGGAGCCAGGAGAGCCGCACCGCCCGGCTGGAAACCCTGGAAGCCGTCGCCGTCGAACCCGCCCCGTTCAGGATCGGTCCGGAGATCGCTTCCCAGTGGCACCCGACCCGCAACGGCCGCATCAGCCTGGCCAAGCTCTCCCCCGGGTCACGCAGAACGGTGTGGTGGCAGGGCAGGACCCCTGCTGCGGCCACGAGTGGCAGGACACGCCGGAGCAGCGGGACAAGGGGCAGCGCCTGCGCTGCCCCGAATGCCGCACGATCCTCGACTCGCTCGCGTTCCACTTCCCGGAACTCGCCGCCGAGTGGTCGTCCGTGAACCCGCTCTCGGCCTGGCACGTGCGCCCCAGCGGTCAGACGGCCTTCGTCCCGACATGGGTCTGCACCGCCGACCCCGCGCACGTGTGGCAGACACCCCTGGCCTCCCGCGCGGCCGGCAGCGGGTGCCCCGAGTGCAGGGAACACGGCAAGTCCCGGATCGAGCTCGACCACCACGCGGCCGCCGAACGCGCGTTCGGCAGAGCATCGTCCGGTCAGGCCGTACGCCATGCCGTGTTCGTCCGGCGCAGCGTCTGGCACGTCGACATCACGGTCGAACTCTCCGGCGGCCGGAAGCTCGCCGTGGAGTACGACGGGTCCTACTGGCACGCGGACAAGGCCGATGTCGACGAGGAGAAGTCCCGTGACCTGCCGGCTGCGGGGTACCTCGTCGCGCGGCTGCGCGAGCATCCGTTGCCCGCGCTGCCGATCGACGATCCCGGGTACGCCGAGTTCACCGTCCACTCGACCGTCTCCGACCCGGACGGTGTGATCGAGCGGGTGAAACGCTGGACGTCCGAACACTGATTGATCACGGAACACGCCGTGACGGCAAAAGGTGCGGCCTCAGGCTGTCGCCTGGCGCTCGCGCAGGACGACGGCCCCTTCGCCGTCGAGTTGGTCGCAGTAGGGCGCGCGGCCGGCCATCGCCATGACCAGGGCCAGGGTGGTGCCGGACACCCGTGGGCCGTCACCGGCGACGAAGGGGCCGTCGGTGGCCGCCAGCCGCAGGCCTGCGGCACGCTTCTTGGAGAGGACGGGCAGGTCGGAGCCCTGGTAGTAGGCGGCCAGGGCGGTCAGGACGTCAACCGGGTAGTCGCGCTCGATACCGAGCGGTCGGCGGATGTCCTCCGCATGCACGACGGTCTCTCCGAGCATCGCCACTCTCGGCAGGGGCGGTTTGGTCGTGCTGGTGATCACCTGGCGGAACCGCGCGAGCGTCTCGGCCGGAGCGGCGCCCATGTGCTCGGCCAGCCGCAGGGCGACCTGCCGGTCGAAGTCGAAGCGACAGCGGACCACACCCGCCATCCACCGCACCGGGCCGAGGCTCGCCCCGGCGGTCATGTGCGCGAGCACCTCGCGGACGGTGAACCGGTCGCAGAGGGACCGGGTGGCCCACTGCCCCTCGTCCAGTCCCGCCAGGTCGGCGGCCAGGGCTGCCCGTTCGGCGTGGACCTGCTCCCAGGTGTCCGTCGCGGGTCGAGGACTGTCGTTCGGTGTCGACGGTGGCATGCGGGCACTGCTCCTGTGCGGTAGTCGGACGGGCGCCGAACCGGGCACCGGCGAAGCGAAGCTTCGCACGCGTGAAGCCGCTGCGCATCCTCCGCAGCCGTGCGCGGGCCCGTTGCCGCCGCGCTCACGCGCCACCCGTACCGGACCCCCGAACTGCCGCGCCCGCAAACCCGTGAACGTCTCCACCCTGTGACTCACGGCACCGCACAGTGCCGCTGCAAGCCGCCCGTCAGCGCATGTGTGTCCCACCGTTGATGTCGAACGTGGCGCCGGTGACGTAGCCGGCGTCCTCGCTCGCCAAGTAGGCCACGAGGGCGGCGACCTCCGTCGGCCGGCCCAGGCGGCCGCCGGGCAGGTCCCGGGGCCCGGGGCGGAGGGCCGTCGAGTCGGAGCCTTTGGTGGTCAGCCGATCTTCGCCGGTTCCCGGCTCGCGCCTGGTGTCACGGCCGCAACCCGCTGACGCCGCCGGCGCCGGGCTCCTCGGCCGACGGCCCAGCAAGGTTTCCGACTCGGCATCAAGGTTGTCTGAGCCGGACCTTGGCAGGCGCCGCCGAGTCGGTCGTGCGTGGGTGGGTTACCAGGTGAGGAGGATGTAGCCGGGGCCGCCCTCGTTGCCGGTGCCGGCCGGATTCCGGCCGCTGGCGCCGGCCTGGCCGGGTGTGTCCTCGGAGCTGGGATAGACGCCGCCGCCGTCGCCGCCCACGCCGCCCGCACCCCCGTCCGCGCCGCTCAGGCCGTTACCGCCCCGGCCGGTGCCGGCGGGCAGGGGCACGGTCGCCTGCCCGGGTGCGCCACCGGTTCCGCCGCCGCCGCCGGAGCTCCCCTGCGATGCGCGACCCCCGTCACCCTCACGGCCCTGGAGACCTGTTCCGCCGGCGCGGGCATCGTCGGTGGATCCGGCGCTCCCGCCGGCTGTTCCGGGGGCGCCGGGGGAGCCGACGGCATCGGTCCCCCTGCACGTGTTCCTCGGTGGGAACAGGACGCTGCCGGGCTTACCCGTGACGGCGGGGCCGCCCGCGGCTCCCGCGCCGCCCGCCCCACCCCGTGCCCCGGTTCCGCCCAGACCGCCGACTCCGCCCCGGGTCCCGCCGGCGCGTTCGCCGGGCTTCCCGCCGCCACCCCCGCCTCCGGGACCGCCCGCCCCGCCGAACGTTCCGGACAGTGCATCCGCACGGACGTGGCGTCCCCCGACCGAGGTCGCGCCGCTGTTGGTGGAGCCCTGCGAGCCGTTTGTGCCGGTGCCCCCGCCTCCACCGGCCGTGCCCGGGGTGAACGTGGCATCGGCCCGCCCGCCGGAACCGCCGCTCCCGCCGGTGCCCACGCCCGTGGGATCCGCTCCGGCAACGACCGCGACGAGCAGCCGCTCGCCCGGGTCGACGGGCACCACACACGACACGAACGCCCCACCTCCGCCGCCACCGCCACCGCCGCCCCCTGCGCCGCCGGCGCCGCCGCCGCCCCCACCCCCGTCGGCGGGCCCGATGAAGTAGCTCCCGCCGCCGCCACCACCTCCGCCGCCACCACCACCGGCGCCCACCCCGCCGGGGCCGCCGGCGCCGACCAGGTAGATGGTCATCGACGTCACCCCGGCAGGAACGGTGAAGTAGTAGGCTCCGGGCTCGGTGTACTCCTGTCGCCCGGCCGCGGCCGGCGCCGCCGCGGAAGCTGTCGCCGCAGACGCCGCCGCGGACGGGGACACCACCGCCCCCAGCAGCATGGCGCCGAGGCCGACGGACACCCGTAGACGCGATCGGCGACGCGACCCCACCGGACCTCGTACCGGCGACCGGTGCGTGATCGGGGACTCCGGCGCGCTGTGCAGGGGAGCACGGGAAGCCGTGGGTAGAAGCGGTGCAGGCATGTCGAGGGACCCTTTCGGAGAGCGGATTGTCGGAGGCACGGTGCGAACCGGGGTGAACTCGTGGTGCCGGGTGCGCCATCGGGCGCTTTCGGGAGGATCGCGTCAGGGACGGCTGCGCGCACGGTCCAGGCCGACCCGCGCCTCGTGACGGGACCCTCGGCTACCTACCAGGTGATCAGGACGTAGCCGGGTCCGCCGTTGCCGCCGCTGGCGGCTGGGGACAGGCCTGCCGTGCCGTCGGTGCCGGCCTGGCTTCCGGGGCTGGGGTTCGGCCCTCCGCCATGGCCGCCATTGCCGCCCGCGCCGCCCGCGCCGCCGGGAGCCCCGGTGCCGCCCTGGCCGACGCCCGGAGGCAGAGTGATCGGCAGGGAAGCGGGAGGCTGCGCCGCCGCGCCGCCCGACCCACCGGAGCCCCCGTCACCGCCCTGACTTGCCGCGCCGCCACTGCCTACCGAACCTGCGATCCCGGTGCCGCCCGCCCGCGCCGCATAGCTGGATGTCCCGGCCTGACCGGAACTGCCCCCGTTGCCTCCCACCAGGACGGCCCCGGTCCCGGTACAGCGGTTGGCCCTGCCGCCGGCTGCCCCGCCGCCGCTGCTGCCGCCCGCCGAGAGGCTGCCGCCAAGCCCTCCGACGCCGCCCCTGCTGCCGGCGGCCCGCTCACCGCGGAGGCCCTCGCCCCCGCCCCCGCCTCCGGAGCCGGCTCCGCCCACCTCGCCGCCGAACGCCTCCGCGAGTCCCCTGCTCACCACGGCGTAGACCACCGACTGCCCGCCCTTGATGTTCCCGGTGTAGGCGGTGCTTCCTGCCCCACCCCGGGTACCGTCCTGCCCGGGCGAGAACAGGGAGTCCGCCCTACCGCCCGACCCCGCGCCGCCACCCCTTGCCCCGCTGACGATGCTCCCCGGCCGTCCGACGGTGCCATAGATCTCCTCTCCCGGTTTCACGGCGAGCGTGCACGACACGAAGGACCCGCCGCCACCGCCACCACCACCCCCACCGCCACCCCCACCGGCACCACCACCACCGCCACCACCAGCGGCAGGCCCCAACGTGTAGCTCCCGCCACCGCCGCCGCCACCACCTCCACCGCCCCCACCGGCCACACCGCCGGGGCCACCGCCCGCCATCACATAGACGGTCAGCGACGTCACCCCCGCCGGGACATAGAAGGCGAAGTCTCCCGGTCGGGTGTACTCCTTCTGCCCGGAGGGCTGCGCTACGCGCGGGAGCGTCCCTCCGGCGGCGACCGCCGAGGCCGGAAACACACCGGCCATCATCACCAGGCCACCCACCAACGCCGGTGCGCCCACCGCCGCCCGCCGCAAACGAGAGGGCTCTCCACTCTGTCCGGCCATGACGTCGTCCTGCCTTTCGGGTCCGTTGACGCGGAAACGCGCAAAAGGGGACGACCCACGCCGCCACGGCCCTGGCACCGGCCCCGCTTTGAGCATCGACCGCCGCCCACCACACCGCCACCGTTGACGGGGCATCCGCAGTACCCTGGGCCGGCCACCTCGCCATCGCGATCGCGGCCGACCGCCGGGCAGCCGCTGTCACTGCCACTGCCACTGCCACTGCCACTGCCACTGCCCGAATGGTTCCCTGTGGACGAACCACACCTTGTGGCGACAGGCACCGCAGACCGCGCCGCTGTCTCCAGGCTGACCTGACCTCAGCCGACCCCGGGCAGACCCCGCCCGGCCCGCGGTCCGCACCCGAAGCGGGACCACGTTCGGGGGTGACAGCTGTTACCAGGTGAGCAGGACGTAGCCGGGTCCGCCGTTGTGGCCACTGGTGGCCGGGGCCCCTCCGGCGGTGCCGCTCTGACCGGCCTGGCTTCCGGGACTGGGATCGGGGCCGCCTCCGTGTCCTCCAACGCCTCCGGCTCCGCCGCTCGCGCCGTCAAGGCCGGAACCGCCCTGGCCGACACCGGCTGGAAGGGTGATGGGCAGGGCCACGGAGGACTGGCCGGGCGCACCGCCCTGGCCGCCGGTACCGCCGCTCCCGCCGCCCGTGGACGAGCCGCCGCTCCCCACGCGACCGGCGCTGCCGGTGCCACCGGCGCGCGCGGTCGAACTGGACTGGCCGCCCCGGCCGTAAGCGCCGCCGCCGCCATTGGCCAGGACGGGGCTGGAACCCGTGCAGGAATTGACCCTGCCGCCCGCTGCTCCGGCGCCGCCACTGCCGCCCGGGACTCCGGCACCGCCCAGCCCGCCGACGCCACCGGCGGAGCCGCCTGCCCGCTCGCCCCGGACACCGCCGCCGCCACCCCCGCCGCTGCCACCCGTTTCGCCCGGCAGGCCGCCGAGCGCCGCGGCGCGTCCCTTGCTGGTCAGGGCGGAGACGAAGGACGGTCCGCCCGAGAGATTGCCGAGGAACGTACTGGTGCCCGCCGTGCCCGCGGTGCCGCTCGTGCCGGGAGAGAAGAGGGAGTCGGCCCTTCCTCCGGATCCTCCGGCACCGCCCGCGCCCTCGCGCAGCAGCGTCCCAGGGCTCCCGACGAGGACCACGAGCTGCTCTCCGGCCTGGACAGCGAGCGTGCAGGACGCGAACGAACCCCCGCCGCCACCGCCGCCACCGGCACCTCCACCTCCACCGGCTCCCCCACCCCCACCGCCACCGCCGGCAGGACCCAGGACGTAGCTCCCCCCACCGCCCCCACCACCACCGGCTCCCCCACCGCCGCCGACGCCGCCGGCACCGCCCCCGGCGACCACGTACGCGGTCACAGCGGTCACCCCCGCCGGCACCCGGAAGCGGTACCGCCCGGGCGTGGTGTACTCCTGCTGCCCCTGCCCCGACGCTCGGACCGCAACTGCGGAAGCCCCGCCGACCGGGGCCGCCACAGCGGGAGGCACACCGCCACCCAACAGGCACCCCAACCCGAGGGGAACACCCGCGACAACCCACCGCAGCCTCGCGGCACCCTCTGCCGACCCTGCCATGACACCCTCCATCTCTCTCCGGGACGAAGCGAACGGCACCCGAAGGCACACATCCGTCGATGGATCACCTGATCCACCACCACACGACTCGCCATCGCTGTGCCCGACACGGTGAGCACGTGTGCCCCGGGCAGACGCACCACCACCGTCACCCGAACCAAAGGGAGGCGCCGGTTCCGGCGCCGCGCGGCGCCGGAACCGCCAGGATTGGGACGGCCGCGATGGGCACGGTCACAGCCGATTTCCGGATCGAGACCGAACACGACGGCTACGCCTGCGCCCTGGAGGCAGTCGTCGAAGCGCGGCTCGCCGGCATCGAACCATCGCACCCCCGCCCCCGCGTCCCCGCGTCCCGCATCCTGACGCTCCGATGGATTCGTCACCCACGAGCCGCGCCGGAGGCGCAACGGCTTCTCGATCTCAGGTCTGGACTGGGCTGGGCTTTGTCACAGTGAGGTCAGGGTGAGAGTGACGAGGCCGCTGGCCCCCGAGATGGTGCCGTCCCCGAACGGGCACAGTTCGGGGTTGGTGCCGGTGATGTCGGTGGCTTCCAGGATCTTCTCGGCGGTGTCGCCCGTGTAGCGGCCGGCGGTGACGGTGCCGGTGAAGGTGGCGGCGCCGCCGGTGTCCTCCACGGAGGTCCAGTGCACGGCGCTGGTGCTCTGGTCGCTCCAGGTGATGGTCTCGTCGAACGGGGCGAGAGCGTGGAGCAGGTTGACGCAGGTCTCGCCCGGCTCAGCGCTCGTGGTCGCGCTCGTCCCGGGAAGACCCGCCTCGCACGTCGCGTAGGAGTTCTGGTTGGCGATGCTGACGTCCTGCGGCCGGCTGGTCAGCACGGGGGTGTACTCGCTGGTGAACGTGCCCTCGCACCGCACGTCCAGCAGCCCTTGAGCGTGAGCCGGTGCGCCGGCCGGGGCCAGCAGGAGCCCACAGGCCAGCGCCATGGACCCGGCCAGGCCGACGAGACGGGAGAGCGCGAATCGGGACGGAACGGCGTTCATCGAACCTCCGGACGAGGGAACCTCAATCTGCTTTGTGCACTTACGATGACACGGAACGTCGGCGCGGAGGGAGCGCACAACGACGGCGCGCCGTAGCGCGGACAGCGACGCGGCCCCGCACGCGCCCTGCGGGCACCCCGCACCCCGGACTGCCACGACCGCCGCCTACCACGGCCCCCGGGCCGCCTCCGCACCACCGGGATCGCCGCATCGATCCCCCAACCGCCCAACGGAGCAACCGCCGTGGCGGAGGGCCCCGGTACAGTGGCGCGCGATGAGCGCAGCGGTGATCCTGTGAGCGACGACCCGCTGTCATCTCGGCCGGGCCCTCGTCATCATCATCGTCCTCACGGACCTACAGGCCAGGAGGCCAACGTTGTTCTCCTTCTCCGTCCACCGCCGAGTACGGCGGGCCGCCGCCGTCACCGTGGCCGCCGCTGCGGCAGGCGCCGCCATGCTCTCCCTCGCCGCCGCTCCCGCCTACGCCGCCACGCCCTCCTACGCCTGCGACGACGTGACCACTGTCGGCCCCCTGGGCGAGGGGGTGCTCAACTGCGTCCCGTCCGGCGGCGCTCCCAGTTCCGGGACGATCAGCACCACCTTCACCATCGTCCGCCGCTCCGACCAGGTCACCCTCACCTGCGTCCCGGTCGCCGGCGTCGCCGGGGAGGCCGTCTCCAGCGACCTGGTCACCGGCCTCTCCTGTACCGAGTAGCAGGGCCAGCCGCGGCGGCCAGGCGGCCCTCGCATCGGCGAAGTCGAGCGCCGTCCAGCCCAACGCCGGCTGATTGCCGCACGCCACCCGGTTCGAAGACCTCCTGGCCGAGCTACCACGGCCCGTGCTGCGGCCCCGACCTGGGCCCCGGTCCAGTCCGACCTCGACCACGCCGTGGACGAGGACCTCACGCGCCGAACTCTGGCTCTTCCCGGCTTTGTTCATCCTGCTGCTGCTCTTCATCCGCAGCCTGACGGCCGCCCTGCTGCCCCTTGCCGTCGCCGGAGCCAGCCTGGCACTCTCCTTCGCCGTCCTGGGGTGGGCGGGCATCCCGGGCCGGGGTGGTAGGGGTTCAGTCGAGATGCCTTACAAGAGGGGCGTGGGGTGATCTCGGACTTCTGACCGGCCTTCGCGGCCGCCTCGATCCGATGTCGTTCACCACTGCCCAGGGTGACAGGGTGGCACATGGGTCGTACAGGTGAGGCGGTGGCGGTCAGACCTTGAGGGGGGAACACCTGAGTGCGGTGGCAGCTTGCCGCCCCAACAGAGTTGAAGAGGTATCAGATGCGTGACACAGGCAACGCCGCCCCCTGCGGTGGACGGAACAGCAGAGCGGGAAGAACAGTGGGGAGGACGGTGGTGACACGGGCCGTGGCAGTGCTCGCGGCGGCCGCGGGCCTTATGGCCGGACAGGTCGGCCCCGCGGCCGCCGTCATCGGCGGCACACCCGCCGCGTTCGGGCAGATCCCCTACGAAGTCGTGCTGCAGAACCCCGAGGGCGGCCTGCTCTGCGGCGCCACCATCATCGACCGGACCCACGTCGTGACCACCGCGCACTGCCTCGACCCGCTCGTCCCGACCGGGTACTCGATTCGTTACGGCTCCCTTGACGCCGCCTCCGGCGGCGCCGTCGTCCCCGTGGACCGGGTGGTCACTCCCCCTGACTACGACCCGCTGGTCCCGTTCGAGAACGACATCGCCCTGCTGGAACTCGCCTCTCCCGTCCAGTACGGCACCGATGCCCAGCCCGTCACCCTGCCCGCCCAGGGCAGTGACGCCGAGCCCGGCTCGCAGGGCACCGTCTCCGGCTGGGGCACTCTCACCGAGGGCGGCTCGCTCCCCGCAGCTCTGCACGTCGCGAGCGTCCAGACCGTCGACCGTCTCACCTGCGACACGACCTATGGCGGCGCAGTCACCACCAACATGATCTGCGCCGGAACACCGGCCGGAGGGAACGACGCCTGCCAAGGCGACAGCGGCGACCCCCTGACCTCCAACGGCACCCTGGTCGGCATCGTCTCCTGGGGCCTCGGATGCGGGCGGCCCGGCTACCCCGGCATCTACACCCGCGTCGGAAACTACGTCGACTGGATCCGGGCCGGCAGCGGTAGCTGACCCGCCTCCGGCAGCCGCAGGGCCGGCCTGCCCGCACCGGCCAGCTCCTGGTCCTCGGCGCTGCCGGGCGCCGCGATCGGGCCCCACTGCTCGGGGTCGAGCTTGGCGCAGCCGGCCCGCCGCGCCCTGACTCATCGTCTGATCCGTGCCGCCCATGTCGACCTGGCGATCGCCGACCTGGGCTTCACCGATGTCGCCGGGGCTGCTCGGCTCGGTTCTGAGGAAGTCCTCGGCGGTGGCCGGGGCGCCTGAGCTGCGGGGTGGTTCGCGTGCTGCGTCGTCCTGGGCCGTTCGGAGGTGGCGCGCTGGCGCCGCACCCGAAGATCGCACACGATCTTGCCATGAGATCCAACGCTCCGCGTGGACCCGTCTGCGGTGCCACTCGTTCACCGCTTCCCGTCGTCCCGGCCGCTCTGCCGGTGTCCGCGCCGCGCTGTCGGCGTGCGCTGCTCGGTGTGCCCGTGGCGCTGTGCTGCCTGCTCGGCGCCGGCGCCCCCGCTCACCCCGCCCCCAGCGCAGGCGGGCCCCTCGCGCTGACCGACCAGCCCCACGGCCGGCAGGAATTCACCCGGACGGGCCTCAACAGCTTCAGGGTGCCCGCAGGTGTCACCTCGCTGGACCTGTACCTGCTCGGCGCGGGCGGCGGCGGCGCGCCCGGCGGGGGAGGTGGCGGCGGCGGAGGCGGCGGCGGGGGCGGGAACTGGACCTTCCTCGGCGACGCCACCGGCGGGGGCGGCGGAGGCGGGGCCGGCGGCGGAGGAGGAGGCGGGGGCAGCGGCGGAGGAGGCGGAGCGTCCCTGGTGTGCACCGCCGTTCCGGTCACCCCGGGCGAGCAGTTCCTGATCCGCGTCGGCGCGGGCGGCGCCCCGCGGGACCAGGGCGTGGGCGGCACCGGCGGCGGAGGCGGTGCAGCCGGTGCCACCCTCAAGCCGGCCAGGCCCGGCGCCGCCGGCAGCGCGGGCACCGCCGCCACGAGGCCATCCGTCGGTGAGTACACCGCCCTCATCAGTCTTTCCGGGGCGAAGATCAAGGCGAACGCCAACGGCGGTGACGCCGGGGTGGTCGGCGGCGCGGGCCGGGGCGGAAGCGGAGGCACCGGCGGAGAAGCCTCCACCGGATCGCTCGGCGGAGCGGGCGGCGCGGGTGGGAGCGGCGCCGCGGGCGGGACCGGCGGGGTCTCGGTCGCGGGCGGCCGTCCGCAGTCGACCGGCTGCGGACGCGGAGCCCCGTTCGTCGAAACCGCCGGCCACTCCAGCGGATCCGGCCTGGGCGGTACGGCCAGCGCCGATGCCGGCAACGGCGGCCGCGGCGCCAACGCGGTCCCCATCGGCGGCCCGGGCGGCGGCGGAGCAGGATCGCTCGGCGGCACGGGCGGCAGCGGCGGCACGGGCGGGACCCCCGCGACGATCACCCTGCCCACCGGCGTCACCCCGCCCGCCGACACCGGACAGGGCGGCGCCGGCACCAACGGCACCGGCGGTGGCAGCGGTGGCAGAGGCGGCGACGGCGGCCAGAACCCACCCGGCCCCGACGACCAGCCCGGCAACGGCGGCGCCAACGCCCAGAACGCCTCCGCAGACCCCGGAGGCAACGGCTACATCCTGATCACCTGGTAGCCACCCCGGCCACGCCCGGCCACACGAAGCGCCGGCAGCGCGGCCGGCTCCCGGATCGCGGTGGCTGAACCAGCGGACGGCTGCCGTGCCGGGCTCAGGGTGTGGACGGCGCGGACCGGGATGGCGTCCCGAACAAGTAGGGACGGGGACGCCGGGCGGCTCTCCCGGCTGGTGTGACCAGGCGGTGCGCGACGAAGCCGAAGCGTGGGACGTGACCGCGTTGTCCTTCGCGTCGCTCTGGCCCTCCTACATGCCGTTGGTGCCGATGTTGGAGGTGCCCAGGGTGTTACCGTTCGCGCCCAGCCAGGTGATCACGGCGGTGCCGGCCCCCGTCACGGTCCCGTTGCAGTCGCCCGTTCCGGCGCCGTTCGCGGTGAACGTGCCGGACGCGATGTTCGGCTGTGAACCGTCGTCCGAGTGACAGTTGAACAGCGAGGTCCTGCTTCAGGACGTAGGTGCAAGCGTGTATGTGGGGCAGGGTCGATGCGGACCACCTCGATCCACTCCGCGCCCTGCGGTAGAACCAGGACCGCGCCCCGGACACCGACTGACGGCGCACCTCGTTGAAGGGTGAGGGTTCGGGCCTTCGGGCTTCCCGGTCAGGCACAGGTGTCCACCGGCGCGGGTGGGCTCTCCAGCGGCCCCTGAGGCGTTTCCACTGTCCTTCCAGACAGCCCGCCGCGCTGTGGGGCTCCCCCGCTCCCGGCGGGCCGGATTCAGAGGAGTTTCGCTCGTATGACAACCGACGAGAGCAGTTTGGCCGCGTTTCTGCGTTCACGCCGGGAGCGGCTCAAGCCGGAGCAGGTGGGCCTGGCCTCTCATGGCCGGCGGCGCACGCCGGGGCTGCGCCGCGGGGAGCTGGCCACGCTCGCCGGATTGAGCGTCGAGTACCTCGAACGCCTTGAGCAGGGCCGGGACACCAATCCGTCCGGTGCGGTGCTCGCGGCGCTCGCCGACGCGTTGCGCCTGTCCGTCGAGGAGAAGCAGCACCTGGCGATGCTGGCGATGCGGCAGCACAGCGCCCCGCTCCTTCCCGCTCCCCCGCCGGTGGGTGAGGATCCGCGCCCCGGCGTGCGCGACCTCTTGGACCGTCTGGACCCGAACCCGGCGTGCCTGCTCGGGCCGGTCTACGACGTCGTGGCCTGGAACCGGTCGTGGGAGGTGATGGCGACGCCGATGGGTGTGCTGGACAAGACCCCGCCCAATCTCATCCGCTACCACTTCCTGCACCCCATGGCGCGCCGGATCCTTGATGAGGCGGCCTGGGCGGCGACGGCGGACGGGGCGGTCGGCTGGCTGCGGGCCGCCGAGCCCGACTGGGGCTCCGACTGCGCGTTCAAGGACCTGGTCGACGACGTGCGTGCCGTTCCCGAGTTCGCGGCCCGTTGGGCGGCCCACACGGTCGCCGCCCGGCGGCCCATCAGCAATCGCGTCCGGCACCCCGAGGCCGGAGACCTCAACATGCGCGTGGAGGTCCTGTTCGTCGGCGAGGCCAACCACTGGCTGCAGTTGTGGCTGCCGGGCGACGAGGAGACCGCCGCGGCCTTCGCCTCCCTCCTCGGCGCCGGATGAACCGCAACGTCTCCCTGCCGGTACGGGTATCCCCACGGCGTTCCTGTACGGGACGTCATCGCGCATCGTCGGGGAAGCAAGTCCGACGGAGCGGAAGGGAAACGGCAGATGGACATCAGGCCGATGCGATCCTGGATTCACCACAGCCGGGGAAGGGTACTGCGCCAGGCCGTGACCGGACGGCGCGAACTGGGCGGCCTGTACGAGGACATGCTCACGCGGCAGGGCTTCGAAGGACGCGACGCCTACCTGTACCGGCGCAGCGAGCCGACCGCCTGGAGGCACGCGGAGGCGAGCGCGGGAAACCGCAACTACGACGGGCGGTTGCTGGAGCCCACCGACCACGGCAGTGCCGGCGGAGTCCCGCTGCGGCTGTTCCACAACCCCCACCTGTCCCTCCACGTCAGCCGGCGCAGCGCGAACATGCCCTACTCGGTGCGCAACACCGACGGGGACGAGCTGTACTTCGTACACGAGGGCACCGGCACCTTCTACACCGAGTTCGGACCCATCCCCTACGAGCCCGGCGACTACGTCCTGGTGCCCAAGGGCGTCACCTACCGCATCCGCCCGGCCGGACCGGAGAACTACTTCCTCGTCATCGAGTCGACCGAGGAACTGGGCTTCGCCGACACCGGCGCGTTCGGCCGCCGCGCCCCCTTCGACCCCGGGCTGCTGTACGTGCCCTCCCCGGCCCTGGACGAGCTGGGCGACGGGCGCGACGAGGACGGGCAGTGGCCGGTCCGGGTCAAGCTCCGCGGCGAACGCGCCACCATCGTCTTCGACTCCGACCCGATCGACGTCGAAGGATGGTCGGGCGACCTGTTCCCGTTCAAGATGAACATCCGCGACTACCGGCCGGTGATGAGCGACCGCATCCACGTCATGCCGTCCGCCTACGCCGTCTTCGCCACATCCACCTTCATGGTGGGCAACTTCCTGCCCCGCCCCTTCGAATCGGCTCCCGACTCGGAACCCTTCCCGCCCTACCACCGCAACGCGGACTACGACGAGTTCACGTTCTTCCACAACGGAACCGTGCTCGGCGTGCCCGTCGCCCCGGCCACCATGTCCCTCGTCCCGCAGGGCCTGCACCACGGCCTGCCCGCCGAACTCCAGGAACAGCTGGCCAAGAAACGCAAGCCGGGCGACCGCATCGACAGCGAGGTCGTCTTCGTGGACACCAAGGTGCCCCTGACCCCCACACCGGACGCCGAGGCCGTCAGGCGCACGGACCAGGAGGCCGGCCAGGCGGGGAAGGCAGCCCCGGCGCCCTCGGCCGGGTGAAGGGCCATCGTCCCGGCGAATGACCGGGTCCGTACGGAAACACCGCCGGCACGGCATCGTCGAGCCGGGTTCGCACGAAGAAGGAGAGAAGGGTTCATCTCGTGATCAGGATTCATCGGGCAGCCGTGATCTGCGGTTCTGTTCTCGCGCTCGTCATGGCCGGCGTGGCGGCCTCGGACGCCGCCGCGCAGCCGTCGGTGACGTACTGCGCCAAGGGGACCACCGCGTACCACACGCCGGGCGACTACGGCTGCGTCCTGCCTCCCGGCACCCGCGATCACGAGCTGTTCTTCATCGGGGCAGGTGGCGGCGGCGGTGGCGGTGGCAGCTGGGGAGGGCACGGGTACGCCGGCGCCCGGGGCGGCGACGGCTGCATCCTGCTGACCGTGCACTGAGCGACTTCGCCCCGCCGGCCCTCTGAGTTGCCCGCCGTGGACACGGCCCCGGAACCGAACGCGCCTGTGGACAGGGCCGTGGGGTTCCCGTCGACCGGATGCGGGTAGGGACCGGTCCGCGTGTTGCCCGCGCACCAGGGTGGGCGGCCCGTACGGTGGGGCTCCCCACGTACACCCGAGCGGGTACGGCCGTTGGCGCCCGCACACCGGGGCGCGGCGGCCAACTCCCCTGTGAGCGGTACGAGTCGCGGAGGTGCAGTCGTGGAGCAGTGGACCAGGCGCGAGGACGAGCGGCTGCTCACCGGCCGGGGCCGCTTCGTCGCCGACATCGAGGTGCCGGGCTGTCTGGACGCGGCGTTCGTGCGCAGCGGCGTGGCCCACGGTGTGCTGCGCGGGGTGGACTGCGCGGCCGCCCGGGAGGTGCCGGGGGTGGTGGGGGCCTGGTCCGGCGCGGATCTGTCGGAGCCGGGCCCGCCCGGGACGGCGGCCTCCGGCTTCCAGGGGCTTCCGGCGGTGCCGTACACGTTGTTGGCCGGGCTGTCCACGGAGGAGGCCGTGGCCGGCCGGGAGTGGCCGGCGCTGGCGAGGGACCGGGTGCGGTACGTGGGCGAGGCGGTGGCGGTGGTGCTGGGTGAGGACCGTTACCGGGCCGAGGACGGGGCGGCGGCGGTGTCCGTCCGGGTCGACCCGCTGCCCGCGGTGGTCACCGCGAACGCGGCGGCGACGGACTCGGTCCGGTTGTTCGACGGTCTGAGCAACACCGTCTTCCGCGGGGAGGCCGGGCGGCCGATCGACGATTCGGTGTGGCGGCGGGCCGCGGTGGTGGTGGAGGGCCGCTACCGCCAGCAGCTCCTGCTGCCCTCCCCGATGGAGTGCCGGACGATCCTCGCCGTGCCCGAAGGGGGTCGGCTGACGGTGTGGTCGGGGCACCAGATGCCGCACCGGCTGCGGCGCGAACTGGCGGCGCTGCTGGGGTGGCCGGTCGACCGGGTACGCGTGGTGGTCCCGGACACCGGCGGGGCGTTCGGGTCGAAGAGCGCGGCGTGGCCGGAGTTCGTCGTGGTCGCCCACCTGGCGGTGCGGCTGGGCCGGCCGGTGCGGTGGATCGAGGACCGGCTGGAGTCGATGACGGCCGCCTCCCGGGGCCGGGGGCAGGACCAGCGGGTGCGGCTCGCCGCCGATGCCGAAGGACGGCTGCTCGCCTACGAGTTGGAGATTGAAGCCGAGGTGGGCGCCTACCCTCAGCTCGGTGCCGGGCTGCCGATGCAGACCGCCTTGATGGCCACCGGCCCGTACGCGACCCCGCAGGTGCACGCGACCGTCCGCTCGGTGCTGACCAACACCATGGTGACGTACCCGTACCGCGGTGCCGGCCGACCGGAGGCGGCGATCGCACTGGAGCGGGCCATGGACCAGGTGGCTCGTGAACTCGCCATCGACCCGGCCGAATTGAGGCGGCGCAACTTCATCCCGCCGCACCGGTTCCCGTACCGGACGCCCACCGGCCGGTGTTACGACAGCGGGAACTACGCCGCCGCGCTGGACCTGGCGCTGGAGACCCTGGACTACCGCGGCTGGCGGGCCGAGCAGGCCCGGCGCCGAACGGACCCTGACGCCCTGCCGCTGGGCATCGGCCTGTCCTGCTACGTGGAACGCTCCGGCGGGGAGCCGGGCGGGCTCCACGAGTTCGGCGGCGTCGAGGCCACGGCGGACGGCACGGTCCTCGTCCGGTGCGGCGCGGCCCCCGCCGGCCAGGGGCACGAGACGGTCTTCCCCGCGCTGGTGGCCGAGGCCCTGGGCGTGGACCCGGGCCGGGTCCGGCTGGTCGAGGGGGACACCGACGAGCAGCCCGAGGGAATGGGCTCCTTCGGCAGCCGCTCCGCCCAGGTGGCCGGCGCGATGCTGCGGCACGCCTCGCACCTGCTGACCGACGAGGCGCGCGAGCGGGCCGCGCGGCTGTGGGGCGTTCCCGCCGAGGCCGTGGACTGGTCCGACGGCGCCGCGCGCCTCGCCCGTGGCGGCTCGCGGGCGATCGGACTGGCCGAGCTGGTGCGGGCGACCGGGCCGCTGCGGGTGGACGACCGGTTCGAGGCGGGCATGGCCTTCCCCTTCGGCGCCCACGCGGCGGTGGCCGAGGTCGATCCCGACCTGGGCACCGTACGGCTGCTGCGGGTGGTGGCCGTGGACGACTGCGGCGTGCAGCTCGACCCGGTGATCGTGCGCGGGCAGGCCTTCGGGTCGGCGGTGCAGGGCATCGGCCAGGCCCTGTACGAGGGGATCCCCTACCGGGACGACGGCGTACCGCTGTTGGCCTCCGGGCTGCTGGACTACCTGCTGCCGACCTTCACCGAAGTGCCGGCCATCGAGGTCAGGGACACCTGCACGCCGGGCCCGGGCACGCCGCTGGGCGCCAAGGGCGCGGGCGAGTCGGGCTGCATCGGCACTCCGGCCGCGGTCGTCAACGCCGTGGTCGACGCGCTGCGGATCGCCGACCCCGACCTGTTGCAGATGCCGCTCACCCCGGACGCGGTCTGGCGGGCGGCCCGTGCCCCGAAGCTTGTGGAGGCGGCTCGGTGAAGCCGGCCGCCTTCGACTACGCCGTACCGCGCACGGTACCCGAGGCCGTCGAGGCGCTCAGCTCCGCGGACGGGACGGCCCAGGTGCTCGCCGGCGGGCAGAGCCTGATCCTCGACATGCGCCTGCACCGCGTGCGCCCCGGGCTGGTGGTCGACATCAACCGCGTCCCGGGACTCGACCGGATCGACCCGGACGGCGGCACCCTGCGGGTCGGCGCCCTGGTACGACACCGCGCGTTCGAATCGGCACGGGCCGTCCCCGGCCCGCTCGGCGCGCTGTTCGCCCGCGCGGCGGTCCACATCGCCCACCCTCCCGTCCGCTCGCGCGGCACGATGGCGGGCAGCTTCGCCTGGGCGCACCCCGCCTCCGAGTGGTGCGCCGTGGGCGCCGCCCTGGACGCCGACGTCGAGCTGTCCGGCCCGCTGGGCACGCGCACGGTCGCGGCCCGGGACTACTTCCAGGGGCCGCACCTGACCGCTCGCCGACCGGACGAGCTGCTGACCTCGGTGGCCTTCCCGCTGCTCGACGGCGACACCGGGGTCGGTTTCACCGAGCACCGCCGTACGCACTTCTGCTTCGCCCAGGTCGCGGTCGCCGCCGCCCTGACGGTGCGGGAGGGGGTGGTCGCCGAGGCCCGGATCGGGCTGGCCAACTGCGCCGACCGGCCGGTGCGGGCCCGCGCCGCCGAGCAGGCGCTGATCGGCGCCGAGGCCTGGGCACCCGTCGGCGGACACCGGCTGCCCGACGGGCACCCGTTCGTCCGGGCCGGCGGGATCGCGGCGCAGCAGGACGCCGCCCCCGTGCCGGAGCCGTACGCCGACACCGAGTACAAGCGGCACGCCGTCGCGGTGCTGGTCGCCAGGACGCTGCACCAGGCGGCACGGGACCTGCGATCCCGCCGCACCGGGCCGGACGGAGACCGCGCATGAGGATCACCCTGACCGTCAACGGCGAGACGCACCGCCTCGACGTGGAACCCCGCCGCATCCTCGCCGACGTGCTGCGGGAGGAATGCCGGTTGACCGGCACCCACCTGGGCTGCGAGCACGGCGTCTGCGGGGCGTGCACGGTGCTGGTGGACGGCGAGGCGGTCCGCTCCTGCCTCGTGTTCGCCGTGCAGTGCGACGGGAGTTCGATGGGCACCGTCGAGGGCCTCGCCGGGCCCGGCGGCGATCCCCACCCCCTCCAGCGGGCGTTCTCCGCCGAACACGCCCTGCAGTGCGGCTTCTGCACCCCGGGGTTCCTCATGGTCGCCGCCGGCGCCTTGGCGGCCGACCCCGGCCTCGCGGACTCCCCCGAGAAGGTCGACGCCCTGGTCGGCTCCAACCTCTGCCGGTGCACCGGCTACGAACCCATCCGCCGCGCGATCCTGCGGGCCGCCCGCGAGCAGAACGCGCCGCGCCCGGACGACATGCGGGATCCGCCGCAGCGACCGTCCGCTCACAACCGCCCGTAGAAGACATCTCATGTGGAGAGTCGGCGGGTGCAGATGGGGGCTGCGGCGGTGCCGGCGAAGGCGGCGAAGTGGTCGGCCTTGCGTTCGTAGCGGCGGTGCAGTCGACGGAAACCGCCGAGCCAGGCGGTTGATCACCCAGCGGTGTCGGCCGAGGCGTTGCCTGCGGCCCGAGACAGGCTCGCCCGGTTGGTCAGAGGAGGGCGCCGCCGGAGACCTCGATGCGCTGGGCGGTCATCCAGCGCAGGCCCTCGGAGGCCAGCGTGGCGATGGCGTCGCCGATCTCCTCGGGTTCGCCGACGCGGCCGAGCGCGGTCCGCCCGGCCAGACCCTGGCGCATCTCGGCGTCATCCCGCATGGCACCGCCGTTGAAGTCGGTGGCGGTCGGCCCCGGGGCGATGGAGTTGACCCGGATGCCGCGGGGGCCGAGTTCTGCGGCCAGAGTGCGGCTCAACGCTTCGACCGCGGCCTTCGAGGCGGAGTAGACCGAGGTCGCGGGACTGGTGTGGCGAGTCAACGACGACGAGACGTTGATGACGTGGGCGCCCTGCGCCAGCAGCAGCACGAGCGACTGGATGAGGAAGAACGTGCCCCGCACGTTCGTGCCGAACACCGTGTCGAAGTCGTCGGCCGTGACAGCTTCCAGCGGACCGAAAACGCCAACCCCCGCGTTGTTGACCACGATATCGAGCCGCGAAGCCCCCCAGCGCTCAAGCAGTCCGCTCAGCTCGGAAGTGAAGGCTCCGAAAGAGGAGACGTCGCTGATGTCGAGACGCACGACAGCGGCAGCCCCACCCGCAGCGTGCACTTGCCGCGCAGTCTCCTCGACCCCAGCCACATCACCGCGATGAGTGACCACGACCCGCACCCCGCGCGCCGCCAGGGCAAGAGCCGTACTCCGGCCCAGGCCACGGTTCGCACCGGTCACCAAAGCGATCCTGTCGGCTGTCATCAGCTGCTCCCTCATCGCACGGCACCAGAGAGACATCGGGCACCGCCATCAGATGCGAGTCGGTTGACTCGCCTTTCCATTGCAGCGTAGGCACAGCAAAAGAGGCGAGTCAAGTGACTCGCCTCGGATCTGGGGCATACTGCACGCATGGCAGCAGAGCTCTCCGCACACCACCGCCGTCTCGCCCAGCAGAAGCGCGAGGCGATCATCTCCGCAGCCACGGACCTCTTCCTGAACCGCGGCTACGACGGAACCTCCCTCGCCCGCATCGCCGAAGGGGCGGCCGTCTCGAAGTCCACCCTGTTCAAGCAGTTCCCCACCAAGGCAGCCCTCTTCGAGGCCATCGTCACCGAGTCCTGGCAGCGTGACACCGCGGACACTGTCGCGCGCCCTCAGGCCGGAGACCTGCGCTCCGGCCTGACCTCCATCGGCCACCGCTACGCCGACCTGATCGGCCGGCCCGGCATGACAGCCCTGTTCCGCATCGTCATCGCCGAGCTGCCCCGCTTCCCCGAACTGGGGCAGATGCAGTTCCAACTCGGCAAGCTGCCCTACTTCACCTCGGTCCAGCACTACCTGGAGTCGGAGCACGAGGCCGGCAACGCCGACGTCCCGGACGCCGAGAGCGCCGCCAACCAGTTCCTCGGGATGATCGCCAACTACGTCCTGTGGCCCCGCATGCTGCTGACCGACTGGAACCCCTCAGCCTCTGACATCCGCTACGCCGTCGAGCAGGCCGTAGAGACCATGTTCGCCCGCTACACCTCCGATCGACCGGCCTGATCCGAAGCTGGAATTCGCACGCCGCCACCCCAGTGCTGGAGGGGCCCGTGGAGCCGTGATCGTGCGGGCCGCCGCCGTCGGCAAACGATGGCGAGCTCAAGCGGTCAGCGCATCACCGCTGTTGAGGAGGCGAGACGGCCAGCCGTGCGCCGGGAGGCAAGGACGGATGCGCGCGCAGTCCATCCCCCTGCCCCGCGCAGGGCTAGTTTCGGCCTCCCAGGCAGGCCGGGCGACCCCACGCGATCGTCGCGGGGCACGGAGGCCGGCTGCGACCCCACACCAGACGAAGGCCGGCGCAACGATGACCGATCTCCGCGACGGGCAACCACACAGCACCCCGGACGCCTTGTGGTGCCCCTTCCCCTCCCTGACGAACCCCCACGCCGAACAGGCCGACCGGCAGAGCCTGGCCTGGCTGGCGCGCCACCGGCTGCTGGACGGTCGGCTCCGGCAGTCCGACCGGATCGGGCGCCAGCGCAGCGGCCACCTGGCCGCCCGGACCAACCCCGAGGTCTCCGCCGAGATGCTGCGCCTGCTGTCCGACTGGTACGTCTGGCTCTTCGCCTTCGACGACGGGTACTGCGAGGACCGTGAACGCGGCCACCGCCCCGGACCGTTGGCCCGCACGACCGCTCTCCTCGCCCGGGTGATCGACCCCGAGCCGCCCGGCGACGAGGCGCCCGGACCGGCCGGCGCCTACGCGGCGGCCCTGCGGGAGATCCGGGACCGGGTCGCCGCACAGGCCTCGCCGTCACAGCTGTTCCGGTGGGAGTGCACGGTCCGCGACTACCTCTCCGCCCAGGTGTGGGAGGCCGCCAACCGCGAGGCGGGCACCGTACCGGGCCCGTCCGAGTACGTGGCCATGCGCAGGCACGCCGGGGCGACGTACACCTGCCTCGCCCTGGTCGACATCGCCGCCGACTACGAAGTCCCGGCCGCGGAGGCGGACGGGCCTTCGCTGCGCAGGCTCAGGGACCTCACGGCGAACCTGGTGAGCTGGGACAACGACCTGTACTCCCACGCCAAGGAGACCGCGGGCGGCCAGGGCCGCCACAACCTGGTCGAGGTCCTCGCCCGCCACCACCACTGCTCCACGGCCGAAGCCCGACGGTCCGCCGTCGCCATGCGCGACGCCGAGATGCACGCGTTCATCGAGCTGAGCCGAACCATCCGCACGGACGGCAGCGGCGCGGCCTCGGCCTACGCCCGCAGCCTCGGGCTGTGGCTGCGCGGGCACATCGACTGGTCCCGCCACACCTCCCGGTTCGACGTGCCGGCCCCCGCGGCGGGGCACTGATGCGCGAGGAGGACACCCCGCCCGGCACCGCGCCGTGCGCGCCGGGCCACCTGCCGCTGCTCGGGCACCTGCTCCCGCTGCTGACCCGCCCCGTACCCTTCCTCCAGTCGCTGGCCGACCACGGCCCGGTGGTGCGGATCCACCTGTGGCGCAGACCGGTTCACGTCCTCACCGATCCCGAGCTGGTCCACCGGCTGCTCGTTCGGGACGCCGCGAAGACCGAGAAGGGCTTCGTCTTCGACAAGGCCCGCGGCCTGCTGGGCAACGGCCTGTTCACCTCCGAGGGCGCGTTCCACCTCCGCCAGCGACGCCTGGTCCAACCGGCCTTCCACCGCGACAGCATCCGCCGGTACGCCGCCCTGACCGCACGCGTGGCAGCGGCGGCGGTGACCCGCTGGGAGCCCGGGCGAGCCGCGCCGATCGAGCCGCGGATGCACCGACTTGCCCGGGACATCGTGGTCGAGGCACTGTTCGCCACCCGCCTGAGCGGCGCCCAGAAGGCCCGGATCGACCGGGCCGTGCCCGTGGTCCTCACCGGATTCGTCCAGCGGGCGCTCTACCCGTCACCGCTGCTGGAAAAGCTGCCCGTACCGGCCAACCGGCGCTTCGACACTGCGGTCCGGGACCTGCGCACCGTCGTGGACGAGATCATCGCCCAGGCCGCCGCCCCGTACCAGGGCCCGGACGACGCGCTGCTGTCCCTGCTGCTGACCACCCGCGACGACGAAACCGGCCGCGCCATGGCACGGGCCCAAGTCCGGGACGAGGCGGTCTCACTGCTCCTGGCCGGCACCGAGACGACCGGCACCACGCTCGCCTGGTTCTTCCACGAACTCGCCCGGCACCAGGACCTGCAGGACGAGCTGAGCGAGGAGGTGCGCGCCGTCGCCACCGACGGCGCCGTGCCCCCTGGCGACCTACCGCGCCTGGAGCACACGGGGCACGCGCTCAGCGAGACCCTCCGCCTCCACACCCCCAACTGGATCCTGATGCGCCGGGCAGTGGCACCACTCCGGTACGGCGGCATCCTCCTGCCCCCGGGGGCGGAGGTCCTCTTCAGCCCGACCGCGCTGCACCGCTCCCCGCGGCTCCACCCCGACCCCTTGCGATTCGATCCCGACCGCTGGCGCCATCCTGCGGGCCACGCCCCACCCAGACTGTTCATCCCCTTCGGCGCGGGCCACCACAAGTGCGTCGGCGAGTCCTTCGCCTGGACCGAGATGCTCGTCGTCGCCGCAGCCGTCCTCGCCCGCCTGCGGCTCAGGCCCGCCACCGCCACCCCCCTCCGGGAGAGCGCCACCGCCGCCACCATCCGCCCGCGCGGCCCGCTGCTCATCGCCGAACCGCGATGAGCAGGGGGTCGCGCGGCACGGGAGCACGAGAACGTCGCCGCGAGGGCATCGAGCCGGGGTACATCAGCGAAGCACCGATACTGACAGATCGTCAGTTCCGCTTCTCTCCTGGGACATTTCCCGTGCACTGACGTACAACCGCTCCGGCTCCCGCCTCCGTAGTGTCACAGCCAGTCCCGGCCCTTGTGCACCCGCAGCAAGCGGCAGGCCAGCGGCCCACTACCTGAAGAGGAGAACTGCGTTGTCGCAGAACATACTTGACGAAGACACCCTCGCCGTCATCGGGGCGGCGGAGCGCCTGCTGGAGGGTGAGCAGCCCGCGGAGCCGAGCACGCCGTCGTCCTGCGCGGACCAGCGGATCGCCGCCGTGATGGGTGGCGGGTTCTACACCTACTGCTGATCGGTGCCCCGCCCGCACTCGCCCGGCGCCCCCTCGGGCGAGTGCGGGCCCTCCCCCGTGCCGCAACGGCCTCCGGAGCGCCGGCGGGCCCGACCACAAGGACACACCGATGAATCCCACCGAGACTGCCGGTCCGCTGACGGTTCCCCCCGGCTGGTTCGCGGCCGTGGGCACGGAGATCGCCATGGTGCTGGAGGATCTGCGCCGTGACCACCCGAGCCTGGCGGACGCGGTCACCGGCCTGCTGGCGGCGGACGGCGGCGGCCGAAGCCCCTTCCGCCTCCTGGGCATGGCCGTCCTCGGGACGATCACCGGTGAGCCCCGACCGGCGGCCGCGGTGTGTGCGGTCTCCCGGCTGTGGTGGGCGGGGGCCGAAGCCCTCGACGACCTCGCCGACGGCCAGGGCCCGGCCGCACCTCGGGGCAGGTCCGAACTGGCCCGCACCACCCTGGCAGCCGTGGCCTGCGGGAGCACACTGCCCCACCGGGTGGCCGACCGGTACTCGGCAGCCCCGGACATCCGCCTCTCCTGGGAGCAGGAACTGGTCCGCACCGCACTGGACGCGCTGGAGGGCCAGTTGGCCGACATCGCCGAGCCGGCGGACGACCCCGTGACGTGGCGGTCCGTCATGGCCTGCTACCGGGGCAAGAGCGGCGCCGCCTACGGCCGCGACGCGGTGATGGCAGCCAGGCTCGCCACGGACCGGCCCGAAACGCTGCGCTCCTGGCGGACCTTCGGCGAACTCTTCGGCGTCCTGCGACAGCTCGGCAACGACGGAGCTCCCAGCGCGGCGCAGGAGTTCGAGGATCTGGCCAACGGCACTCGCACCCTCCTGCTGGCCCACGCACTCGCAGTCGCCGCCCCCGCGCACCGGGAGCACCTGCTGGACCTGCATGCCCGGGCCGGCACCGATCCGGGCGCCCGCGGGGAGCTGCGGACCGCGCTGCGGGATCCGTCCGTCCTCGACGGCTACGAACGCCGGGTCGAGTCGCTGCGGCAGCACTGCTGCGCGGTGCTCGACCGACTCGCTCCGGACGGCCCGTACCGGGAGCTGCTGCACGGCCTGGTCCACACCTCCGCCCGAGCAGTGCCGAACGGAGTCTCCCCGTGCGCGAGTTGATCGACCGACCGGAGCTGCTGCGGTCGATGGCCGCACGGTCCGCCGGGGCCGCTCCCTTCGCATCGGGGCTGCTCGCCAGGCTCGCCGACGACGTCGAGCACGGCGGGCCGGTTACCCGCCTGATCGGACGGCACCCACAGGCCGGCACGCCCCTGTTCACCATCCGCGCCATGGCCGGGGTCCAGGGCCTGCTGACCGCCGGGCGGCTTCCCCGACTGACCTCACACCTGGCCGAGTCGAGTGCGGCGGACGGACTCGAACCGCGCGGCACCGACCGGTCGTGGGACCTCTTCGTCACGGCGATCGCCGACCACCCCGCCGAGATCGCCACCGCGCTGGACAACCCGGTGCAGCAGCACGAGCCCGTCCGGGCCGCGACACTGCTGCACGGGCTCGCACTGGTGCGGGCCCCGCGGATCCGACTGCTCGAACTCGGCGCCTGCGCCGGACTCAACCTGCTGATCGACCGCTACCGGTGGTTCGGGCCCGGCTGGGAGTGGGGCGACCCCGCCTCACCGGTCCGGCTGCCCGCCCACGGTCCGAACCCCGGAAACATCCGGATCGTGGCGCGCGCGGGCTGCGACCTGCGTCCCCGCGACCCCGCCGATCCGGCCGACGTGCAGACCGTACGGAGCTACCTGCCCTTCGAGCACACGTTCCTGCGAGCCGCCCTCGACGACGCGCTCGACCTCGCCGCCCGCACCCCGGTCCGGGTGGACCAGGCGGATGCGGTCGGGTGGCTGCGGCGCGAGCTGGCGACGCCGGCCGATCCGTCGGTGCGCACGGTGGTCTGGCACAGCCTGTTCTGGGGGTTCCTCGAACCAGGCCAACAGGACGCCCTGGAAGGGATCATGACCGATGCCGCCGCCACCGCGCCGCTCACCCGCATCGCCTTCGAACCCCACGACTGGACGATGCCGCCACGGCTCCAGCTGATCCAGTACTCCTGAGCCCACGGCGTTCACGGCACTCGCTCGACCCAGAAACCCGATCCCTACGTGAGGAATCCCGGCATGCTGCCCGGCGAGGCATTCCAGTACCTGGCGTCACCCACCGGCCGCCAGAACCCCTATCCCGCGTACGCCGCCCTCCGGTCCCACGGACCGGTGGTACGCCTGCGACCGGGGTTCTACGCGGCGACCGGGTACGACGCCGTCAACGCACTGCTGCGCGACCCGCGACTGGAAGTCCGGGGCTGGCCGGACGGTGCCGCCGCACGCCTGATCGCGGACTCCATGATGAAGGCCAACGGCCCCGACCACGCCCGCGTCCGGCGGCTCGCCGCAGACGCCTTCTCACCCCGTGGGACGGACCGGCTGAAGGAGGTCGTCACCGCACGGGCGACCGCCCTCGCCGACCACCTGGCCCAGATCGGCCGCGACGGCGAGGCCGTGGACCTCATGGACGAGTTCGCCTACCCGCTGACGATCCGGATCATCGGCACACTGCTCGGTGTCCCGGCCGGCGAGCACCAGTGGTTGCGCGAGCGCGCCCAGGAGACGACCGCCGTCCTGGAGCCGTTCCGGCCCGACGGCCCCGCCACCGCGGCCGACCGCGCGGCCCTCGAGCTGGAAGCGTACGTCACCGAGCTGACCCGGCTCCGGCGTACCGAACCCGGCGAGGACCTGATCACCGCACTGGTACTGGCGCACGACCGCGACGGCAGCGAGCTGTCCACCCGCGAACTCGTCGTGAACCTGGTGTTCCTGCTACTGGCGGGATTCGAGACCTCCGCCAACCTCCTCGGCAACAGCCTGGGAGCCCTCCTGGACCACCCCGACCTCGCCGCGCGGCTGCGGACGGACCCGGGCCTGACCGACCGGTACGTCGAAGAGGTGTCACGCTTCGACGCGCCCCTGCAACTCACCAGCCGGTGGGCACCCGAGCCGATCGAGATCGACGGCATCGGCAGCATCGAGAAGGGCAGCCACATCCTGGTGCTCCTCGGGGCGGGAAACCACGATCCGGCGCACTTCACCGCCCCGGACCGGTTCGACCCGTTCCGGGACTCCCAGCCGTCGCTCTCCTTCGGCGCCGGCGCACACTACTGCCTCGGCTCCGCGCTGGCCCGTACGGAGGCGCGACTGGCACTCCCGCTGCTGCTGGAGCGCCTGCCCGTCATACGGCGCGCCGGCACGGCAGCGCGCCGCGACCGCCTCACCTTCCGCGGCTACGCCAACCTCCCCGTGTCCTTCCGGAACTGACCGGCCGCCCGCCAACCCGTGCTGTTCGCCTGTGTCCAGACCGATTCCCCATGCGGCGGCCGCACTTCGCCTCGGCCGCTTCCGCGCCGGGGCAGGGCAGTTGGGCGGTCTTGGCCCAGGTGCGGCCCAGGTGTCGCCCGGCAGCCGGCCGTCAGCGGCCGCGCCGCCGGTCTCAGCGGACCTCCACCGTCACCGGATCCGAGGTCCTCTCGCGAACGGGGTGGCGGTCGTCCAGGCCGGTCAGGCCGAACAGCACCGCACGGTATTCCAGGACGCCGCTGTGTGCGACCTTGACCTGCACGGCGGCCTCCGCCTCGGTGCCCGTCTCGACCACGGTGCCGCAGGTCATCCGCTCCCACGTCGAACCGCTGCTGCGGCCCTCCAGGCACACCTGCACGTAGGCGGCACCGTCGTCGTCCCCGTGCCCCGTGACCGTGAAGGTCGTGCCGACCCGCGCCGTGTGCGGAGCCGTGACCTCCACGTCGCCCTTGGCGAACGCCGGCCCGGCGGCCAGGGCCACCGATGCCAGACCCAGCGCACCGATCACGGCGGCCCGGCCGCCCCACGCCTTCGTCCCGGTCCTCTTCGTCCTGCTCATGGACTGACCTCCTCTGGAACTCCCCCGCCCGGGGGCTGCGCCCTGCGTAGGCGCCCGATTGCGCCTCACCGATTATCGGGAGTAACCACCTCCCTGACCGGGTTATGACGCGGCCCGGCGTCGTCCAGGCGCGCGGCACCGGCGGCCACCGACAGCACGGAGGGGATGCGCACGGCCCCGGGTCTGCCCTTTCGGCCCTCGCCCCGCCACCCCGCCGCCCGTAGACTCGGCGGGGACGGCCGGAAGGGCGGGGAGGGCGTGCGCGAGACACGGAGAGCCGCGGAGCGGCAGACGGCGGCGCCGGCCACCGCCGGGCACGGGGCACGCCTCACGGGCCTGGCCGCGCTCCAGCGGCAGGTGGGGAACGCCGCGGTGACACGCCAGGTGCAGCGCCAGAAGGGCGGCCTGAACGAGCACTACGCCACGAGGCCCACCGAGCACCCCGAGTGGGGGCCGTACCAGGAGCTGACGAAGGCCGCGGGCATTCCGCAGCCCCAGGCCGACGCCGCCTGGCAACTGCTGCTCGGCGGGGTCGACTCGCAGGGCGCGCTGAACGACGAGGCCGTGGCGAAGACGAAGGACCGCCAGGAGCAGCGCGAGCTCCGGGCGTCGAACACCTGGTACCAGGAGTTCGTCAAGCTCATCGCCGAGCACCTGGAGATCGAGACGCCCACCATGGCCCTGTGGGCGGGCGGCATCGAGACCAGCGACTACGCGTACCGGAAGGGCCACACGCCCCTGGGGCGGACCCGGATCGGCGGCGTGCTCAACGTCCTGGAGCTGCACCCGGACTGGAAGCTGACGGGGCCGATGTGGAGCGTCCTGTCCAAGGCCTTCGTGTCCCGCGCGACCGGCCCCGTGCACATCTTCGTACGGGCCTACGCTCCGGAGAGCATCCTGATCAGGCTGGAAGTCCCGGAACTACGGCTGGTCCAGCGGCTGAACCCGGACGTGAAACTGATCTGGCACCCCGTATACACCGCTCCCGGCGGGCAGATGAGGGAGATCTCGAAGGACTGCCGACTCGTCGACAACGCGGAGTACGACGGGCGGGACACGTGCGTGAGCGCCCTCGTCCAGTACCTCAGGATGTTCCACGACGACAGCAACACCGAGGCCGCCCCCGCCCACAAGAGCATGGAGCAACTGCTCGTCGCGAACGGGCACAAGGACGGCGTCTGAGGCTGCGGCCCGCACGCAGCGCTCTCCGGCTTCGGCCGGGCACACCTCGTCAACTGTCCGGCGGACAAGGCCCATCGGTTTCTGGGACAGGATCGGGATACTTCCCGCACCTGCCTGTGAACGACCCTCGCCTACGGTGATCACACCCGGTGAACCTCACCGGTCGAACGACATCGGGAGACCTCATGCGCACGCGCCGCCTCGCCCTCACCGCCGCCGCCGTCGCGGCGCTCGCCGCCACCGCGACGGCCTGCGGGCCGGACAACAGCGACACGGCCTCCACCGCCGCCAGCCCCGCGGCCACCGCCGCCGCGACCAACGGGGCCGCGACCGCACCCACCGGGGCCGCACCCGCCGGGGCCTCGCCGACGAAGGCCGCCGCCGCGCCCACGACGCCCTCCACACCGAAGTCGTCCGCCACGCCGAAGTCGCCCGACGCGCCCTCCGCCCCCGCCGCCGACAAGACCGGCTACGGCCAGGCCTGCGGCGCCAACGACCTCGCCCTCAGCGCGAAGTCCGAATCCCAGGCCGGCGGCTACCTCCTGATCACGGCCAAGGCCAAGCCGGGCATCACCTGCACGCTCCCCGCGACCCACCCCACCATCGCGTTCGGCTCGCGCGGCATCGAGGCCGCCAACGCCGAACAGTCCACCGGCGAACCGATCACCCTGAGCGGCGCCAAGGTCGCGTACGCGGGCATCATGACGAAGACCACCAACACCAACCAGGCAATCCAGTTCACCGACGTCATCGTGGGCATCGGCAACGCCGACCCCAACCCGGCCAGCATCGCCGTCGGCACCACGCCGGTCGACAAGCCGATCGTCACCAACTGGCACACCGTTGCGAAGGACGCCGTCCCCGGTCTCTGACGGCCGTTCACCGGAGGGGCGCGGGCCGGCCGTACGACGGCGGCGACGGCCGCCGTACGGGCCTGCGCTGTTGCGCTGGTTCAGCTCAGGAAGTCGACGCGGTCGATGAGGCCTTCGCGCACCCGGTAGGCCACCAGGACGCGGACCGGCTCGTCGGCCAGGCCGTGGGCGACTTCGTGGTCGACCACCCAGTCGCCTTCGCTGAGCCGCCCCACGATCTCCGCCCGGCAGCGGCCCTTGGCGAACTGTCCGGCGTACCTGTCGCGCAGAGCCTGCCGGCCATGGAGTTGGGTGCCGTCGGCCCGGTGGATCGTGATGTCCTCGGCGTAGGTGGCGACGAAGGCGTCGATGTCGTGGCTGTTGTAGGCGGCGAGCTGCTGCTCGACCACGTCGCGCGGTTCGGTCATGTGGTTGATCGTTTCTTCCTCGGTGTACGGGTTGCGGGTTCAGCAGGGTTGCGTGCTACGGGTTCGACCGGGCTCAGGCCGCGAGACGGCGGGTGGCGAGTTCGGCGTAGAGCGCGGCCCCGTCGGGGAGCACCGCGTCGTCGAACTCCGCGTAGGGCGAGTGGTTGACCGGCAGGTCGTCGGGGTCGGTCCCCTTCGGGGCGGCGCCGAGCCACACGAGCGATCCCGGCACGGCGTCCAGGACCCGGGAGAAGTCCTCCGACCCGGTCATCGGGTTCGGCATCGGCTGGAAGCGCTCCTCGCCGAAGACCTCCCGGACGGTGTCCGCCAGGAAGTCGGTCTCGGCCCCGTCGGTCACGGTCACCGGGTACTGGGGAAGGAACTCGACCTCGGCCCGCAGGCCGTGGGCGGCCGCGATGGCCCTGACCAGCTCGACCGTGGTGTCGGCGACCTTGGACTGCGCCTCGGCGGAGAAGGTGCGCACGGTCGCCTCGAAGTAGGCGGTCTCGGGGATGATGTTGCGCTGGGTGCCGGCCTGGATCAGCCCGACGGTGACCACCACCGGATCGAACACGTCGAAGCGGCGGGTCACCATGGTCTGCAGGGCGGTGACCATCTCGCAGGCCGCCGGGATGGGGTCCTTGGCCCGGTGCGGCACCGAACCGTGGCCGCCCGCACCGTGGACGGTGACGTTCAGCGCAGCGGAAGCGGCCATGATCGGCCCGCGCCGGGAGCCGAACTCCCCGTGCCGCATGGCCGACGACACGTGCAGGGCGTAGGCGGCGACCGGGCGCCTTCCTGCCGCGTCGAGCACGCCCTCGGCCAGCATGGCCCCGGCCCCGTCCCACCCCTCCTCGCCCGGCTGGAACATGAAGACCACGTCGCCGTGGAGCTGTTCCCGCCGTGCGGCCAGCAGGTGTGCGGCACCCGCGAGCATGGTGGTGTGCAGATCGTGTCCGCAGGCGTGCATGGCCCCGTTGTCGGCGGCGAACGGCAGCGGGGCCTTCTCGGCGACCGGCAGGCCGTCCATGTCCCCGCGCAGCAGCACCGCCGGCCCCGGTCGGCCGCCGCGCAGCACCGCGGTGACCGAACTCAGCGCCGAGCCCTGGCTCACCTCCAGCGGCAGGCCGTCCAGGGCCCGCAGCACCCGCTCCTGGGTGCGCGGCAGGGCCAGGCCCAACTCGGGGAACCGGTGCAGGTCGTGGCGCAGCCGGACCAGGTCCGGGGCCAGAGCGAGAGCGTCGTCGTGCAGGGACACGGGCACCTCCGTCGATCCCGCGCGTGGCGGGAACTTGTGCAGAGCGATCTTGTTCCGTGATTCTGGATCTCGCGGCGGGATTTGCCCGCGATTTCGCAGGATCACGCCACCAGGAGGCCCTTCGATGCACGAATCCACCGGCAGCCGACGGTGACCGGCTCCGAGATGCCCGACACCGCGACGACCGGCACCGAGGTGACCGGCACCGCGACGACCGGCGCCGAGGTGACGGTGGACGAGCTGGACCTCGCCCTGGTGAACGCGCTGCAGCTGCGGCCCCGCGCACCCTGGTCGCTGCTCGGCCAGACCCTCGGGATCAGCCCGGTCACCGCCGCCCGCCGCTGGCGCCGACTCTCGCAGGCCGGGATCGCCTGGGTGACCGCCTACGGTCTGCCGCACCCCGAGGACCGCGGGTGCGTCGCCTACCTCGACCTCGACTGCGCTCCCGGCCGGCTCCGGCAGATCGCCGACGAACTGGCCGAGGACCCGCACGTGATGAGCATCGAACACGTCGCCCAGGGCTGCGACCTCGTCGTCACCGTGGCCTTCACCGACCTGGCGACGGTCTCCCGGTACACCGCCGAGCGGCTCGGCCCACTCCCCGGGGTCAACGCCGTCCGCGTCCACCTGGCGACCGGCTTCTACGCCGAGGGGATCCGCTGGCGACTGGACTCGCTGGACCAGGCCCAGCGCGTGGAACTGCACGACGATCACCTGGCCGGCTACGGGACGCCGTCCGGCGTGCGAGCCGAAGTCCGGGAAGAAAACCGGGAGTTGCTCATCAGACTGGGCGTCGACGGCCGCCTCGGCCAAGCCGAGCTGGCCGCCGCCACCGGGCTCAGCCCGTCCACGCTGCGCCGGCGCCTCGACCGGCTGGCCGCCTCCGACGCGATCCGCTTCCGCTGCGAGATCGCCGCCCGCGACGCCGGCCGGCCGGTCCTGGCGACCTTCCGGGCCGACCTCCCCCCGGAGCGGCTCGACGAGGTCGGCCCCCAGCTCGCCAGACTCCCCGAGGTCCGGCTGTGCGTGTCCGTCACCGGCCCGCACAACCTCCTGCTCTCCGTCTGGCAGCGCTCCCTCGCCGACGTCCAGCGGCTGGAAACCGCTCTCGCCCGCAGGTTCCCCGACCTGCGGGTGGCCGAGCGCCGCGTGTCGCTGCGCACCGTGAAGCGGATGGGCCGAATCCTCGACGGGGACGGACGCGCGGTCCGCGCCGTTCCGCTGGACATCTGGCGGGATCCGATCCCGCTCTCCTGACGGCCGTTCAGGTCGGTCCCTGCTGCAGCGCGCCGTCACCAGGAGCTGCGGGCCGCCTCGCGCAGGCCCGGCGGCCCGCCCGTGTGTTCCGGCCATTTCCGGGCGTAGGCGCCCGTACCGGCCGCCCCGGTGGGCAGGATGGCCGACGGCCCGCGCCACTGCCCGGCCGGGCCCCGCAGACCGATCGGAAGGCAGGGACCAGCCATGCCCACGAGCGCACGGCGATGCACCGTGGCGGCGACCGTCTGCGCCGCACTCATCGGCGCAGTCGGCCTCCTCGCACCATCCGCCCAGGCCCAGGCCCCGACCTCCGTACCGGCACCGGCGACCGTGTCGTCGGCGGCGGACCGGCCCCGGGACACCACCACGCCCCCGGGCACCGAGGGACAGTCCACCACGGTCACCCGTCCCGACGGCACCCAGGCGCGGTTCGCGGTCTTCTCGACCGCCGACGGCACCGGCGGGACCATCTGGTACCGGACGCAGTCGTCCTCCGGCGGCCCGTTCGGCGCCTGGAGCCAGGTCAACGGCATGAGCCTCAGCTACCGGAACCAGGTCCTCACCGCCGCCGCGGACGCCGACGGCGCCCTGGAGGTGTTCACCATCGGGTACCAGTCGTCGGTCCTGGTACGGATGCACCAGGCGGGCCCGGACGGGCCGTGGTCGGCGCCCGAGCCCTTCGGCCCCGCCGGGGGGCTGGTGCCGAGGTTCTTCGGGGTGCCGGTGGCCTTCCAGCGGGCGAACGGCACGCTGGCCTTCTTCGAGGTCTACCAGGGCTCGGCCAGCCCGCAGTTGTACGTCAACGAGCAGAGCACCCCCGGCGTCTGGGGCTCCTGGACCAACCTGGGCACCGGTCCGCTGTCGGAGGCGGTGGCCACCCCCTCCTCCGTCATCGAGGCGGCCGACGGGAGGCTGACGGTGCTCGCGCACATGTGGAACGGCCCCTCGTTGTCCGCCGAGATCTCCGAGCAGGCCCCGGGCGGCGCCTGGGGCCCCTGGCGCGACTGCCGCAACGGCGGCTGCACCACCGGCTGACCGCCGGCGGCCACGCCCGGAAGCTCCACGTGGCGGCCGGGAGGCCGAACACACCGCCCCCCACCGGGATGCCCGGCGGCCTCGACCACCCCCGGGCCCGAGCCGCCCGAGGCGCTGGCGCAGACTGGGAGACGAACACCCGACCGACCGACCGGAGGACGACACCCATGGCCGACCGGCCCCTGACGCTGATGGCAGTCCACGCCCACCCCGACGACGAGGCCACCTCGACCGGCGGCGTCCTCGCCCGCTACGCCGCCGAGGGCATCCGCACCGTCCTCGTCACCTGTACCGACGGCGCCTGCGGCGACGGCCCCGGCGGCGCCAAGCCGGGCGAGGAGGGCCACGACCCCGCCGCCATCGCCGAACTGCGCCGCCAGGAACTCGAAGCCAGCTGCCGGATCCTCGGGGTCGACCACCTCGAACTGCTCGGCTACGGCGACTCCGGGATGATGGGCTGGCCCGCCAACGACGCTCCTGGATCGTTCTGGAGCACCCCCGTCGCCGACGGCGCCGCCCGGCTCGCCGACCTGATGCTCCGCTACCGGCCCGACGTCGTCGTGACCTACGACGAGAACGGCTTCTACGGCCACCCCGACCACATCCAGGCCAACCGCATCACCATGGCCGCCCTCACCCAGGCCGCCCTGACGCCCAAGGTGTACTGGACCACGGCGCCGCACTCGATGATGCAGCGCTTCGGCGAGCTCATGCGCGAGTTCGGCACCGACGGGGGCGACGGGGGCGACCCGGAGCCCACCGGGGAGGCCGTGGAGCTGCCCCCGATCGGGCTGCCCGACGAGGAGATCACCACCTGGGTGGACGCCACCGCCTTCGGCGGGCAGAAGTACGACGCGCTGCTCGCGCACGCCAGCCAGGGCGAGAACATCTTCTTCCTGAAGATGGGCCGGGAGCGGTTCACCGAACTGATGGGCGTGGAGACGTTCGTCCGGGTCCTCGACACCACCGGCGCGGCGCTGCCCGAGAAGGACCTGTTCACCGGCCTGCGCTGAGCCCCAGAGCAGGCCCGGGGCCTCGGACTGAACGATGCAGGCCACGCCCGGAAGGGCGTGGCCTGCATCGCTCCCGCTTGGGGGCAGTTGGCGAGGAATGAGCCTCGGGGCCGATGGCCGCAGCTTCCGTCGTCGTCGCGCAAGGGTCGGACGTCATGGGTCCGGACCCGACACGACCCCTGATCGACAAAGATGAGCGCATGGACAGCGAACCTCTACAGATCCCGCTCGATCAGCTCCGACGCGCCTTCGAGCTGGCACTGCACCACATCGAAGCCTCAGCCGGCAGCACAGTAGCCGTCGAACGTGACTACTTCTGGTCCGTCCCCGGCGACGAACTCTACGACGTCCCCAACGAACCGAAGACGATCACCATAGGGCAGCTCTCCGAGTCCTGGCACCACCTTGAGCACCTACTCACCGACCCGGACCGGATCGTGGGCTACCACCTGGTCTGGCTCGCCGACGTCCTCCGCGCGATCGGACAGGACCACGTCGGATAGCCATCGCCCCAGCCAGCGAGGCGGTGCCGGCGCCGGCACCGTGATCTCTGAAGGTTGTCGAAGTCGATGGCGCCGAGCATCAGCGGGCTGTAGTAGGCCAGGCATGGCGTGTCCGCCCCTGCGGGGCTGCACTCGGTGAGGATGCCGATCAGCCGGGGTGTCCCTGCCACGCCCAGGAACACCGGGGTGCCGCCCCGCCCACCCCCGCTCCCCCAGAGTTAGGAGTCACGCCGGGCTGTCCACGAGCATCCGATTCGTCGGCCCCGGCCTCAGCGAAGCCGACGAAAGGCACGACGTGACCACCAGCGCTCCCGGCGGCACCCTCACCCTGGCCCCCGACCTCGCCCTCAGCCGGATGGGCTACGGCGCCATGCAGTTGGCCGGCCCCGGCGTCTTCGGTCCCCCCAGGGACCGCGACCAGGCCTTGGCGGTCCTGCGCGAAGCCGTCGAGCTGGGCATCACCCACATCGACACCAGCGACTACTACGGACCGTTCGTCGTCAACGAACTCATCAAGGAAGCCCTGCACCCCTACCCGGCCGGACTGCACATCGTCACCAAGGTCGGCGCCCGCCGCGACGAGACCGGCGACTGGATCCCCTCGCAGGAACCCGCGGACCTCAAGGCCCAGGTCCACGACAACCTCCGGCACCTCGGCCTGGAGGCCCTGGACGTCGTCAACCTGCGCCTGGACTCGGTGGAAAACATCTCCGATGCGCCCATCGCCGAGCAGTTCGGCGCCTTGGCCGACCTGCGCCGTCAGGGGCTGATCCGCCACCTGGGCATCAGCGGCGTCTCCGACGCCCAGCTCACCGAGGCGCAGGCCATCGCCCCGGTCGTCACCGTGCAGAACCTCTACAACCTGGCCAACCGGCAGGACGACTCACTCGTGGACCGCTGCGCGGGCCAGAACATCGCCTTCGCCTCTTTCTTCCCCTTGGGCGGCTTCAGCCCGTTCCAGTCCCAGGTGCTCAACGATGTCGCCGCCCGTCTCGACGCCTCCCCGCAACAGGTCGCACTGGCCTGGCTGTTGCAGCGCTCGGCAACCACCGTCCTGATCCCCGGCACCTCCTCCGTCGCCCACCTGCGCGAGAACATCGCCGCGGCCGACCTGGTGCTGCCCGCCGACGCGGTCGCCGAACTCGACACCATCGGCTCCGCGAGATCGCGGTAGTCCTCAACGCGGCTGGCAGCGCTGCCACTTCGACTTCGCCGACGTCACGCCGATCATCGGGGACCACGGCCGTCGAGCCCATGGGCGGTGTTGCGAACGCCGCGGATCCCGCGCCCGGCGGCGGTTCCCGCACAGCCCGCCGGGATCCGGGTTCCGCCGCGGTTGCGCCCGTACGGGTGGCCTTCAGCGCTTCCGGCTCCCCTCCGTTCGCATACGGCACTAGGTTGCTGGGCGACCCGCTGGCCCGCTTCCCGGAGGACACCGATGGCCATCCCCGCTCTGGACCACTCGACGACCCGCTATTCCCTCCCCCACGCCTACTGGATGGCGCAGGCCGCCGGACTGGCCGTGCTGGACCGGGTCGGCATCGAGAACAAGGCCCACGCCTGGGGCTTCGACGAGGTGCGGCACTTCGAGTCGACGCACCAGATGCCGTTCCCGATCGAGGACACCCAGGCCTACACCATGGCCAGCGACCGCATGATCGTCACCGGCTTCCGGGGCACCGAGGTCCTGAAGATCTACGACTGGCTCACCGACGTCAGCACCCCGCCCGTTCCCGGACCGGCGAACAAGGGCTTCGTCCACTACGGCTTCCACCAGGCCCTGCGGTCCGTCTACCCCGAGATCCGCGACACCATCCGGGGACTGCGCACCAACGGGCAGAGCGTCTGGTTCACCGGCCACAGCCTCGGCGGCGCCCTCGCCATGCTGGCCGGCGCCTGCTGGTACTTCGAGGAGCCTCGCCAACTCCCCGACGGCGTCTACACCTTCGGCCAGCCCCGCACCTGTGAACGCCTTCTCGCCGCCGCCCACAACACGGCTTTCAGGGACCGCTGCTACCGCTTCGTCAACAACAACGACATCGTCCCCCAGCTCCCGCCCGAGCCGGCCTTCACCCACGTCAACGCACTCCATTACTTCGACGCCGACGGAGAGCTCCACGAGGCCATGCCGCTCATCGCCGGGCTGAAGGACCGGGCGAAGGGCTACCGCCAGGACATGTTCGCCCCCGAGACCGACGGCATCAAGGACCACCACCTGCGCAACTACCTCGCCGCGTTCGAGAAGAACCTCGCCACAGCCGCCTGATCGCAGGACACCCGGGGCCGACCCCACAGGGCCGGGCCCGACCCGACGTCCGCTCCACAGCCCAACGGGAGGCTGCGGCGGACGGCGAGGAGTCCGGGCTTCGTGGGCGAAGCGGCCGTGACCGGCACGGGGTCTGCACGGTGTCCTGCTTCGCCCGGAGCCGGGTTGATGTCTCGTTGGGCCGACCACCTCGCCGCCCATCAGTACGGCTCAGTACGGCGACGCGTCAGTGCCGCCTGACTCTGCCCTTCTCCGAAGCCGCCGTCGGCCGGGCATCGAACGTACAATCGCCGGACGAGTAGGTGCGGGAGGGCGCAGTGGGACACTTCGAGGGCTTCGACGTCACCGGGTTCTGGGACGACTCGGCCTACGCGCTGGAGCAGTACGTGGAGGAGGCCCCACCCTCGCCGCAGCTGATCGCGTCCTTGGAGGAGGAGCTCAGCGGATACCGTCTGCCCGACTCCTACATCGCGCTGATGACCGCGCACAACGGCGGCACCCCGGCCCGGACCTGCTTCCCCATGCCCGAGGCGACGTCCTGGGCCGACGACTACATCGAGATCACCGGAATCCGGGGCGTCGGGCGGACTCGTCCGCAGTCGCTCGGCGGCGAGTTCGGCAGCCGGTTCTGGATCGACAGGTGGGAGTACCCCGACATCGGTGTCTACTTCGCCGCCATGCCCTCGGGCGGCCACGACATGCTCGCCCTCGACTACCGCGCGTGCGGCAGGCACGGCGAGCCGACCGTGGTGCACGTCAGCCAGGAGGCCGACTTCGCGATCACCTTGGTCGCGGAGAACTTCGAGGCGTTCGTCACGGGCCTGGTCGACGAGTCCGTCTACGACACCTCGGAGCAGGACCGGCTCGCCGACCTGGCCGCGGTGCGCGACGGCAGCTTCTCCCCCGTCCTGCTGCGCGCCTTCCGCGAGGTCGCGGACGTTCTGCCCGACGCGGACCGGCGAATGCGGGCGCTCGCCGAGGCCCTCGTGCACGACAAGGGGTTCTTCGCCCTGCACGCCGACGCGCGCTCCACGCTCATGTACGACTACCTGTTCTGGCTGTTCAGCAGCTTCAACCGGGTCGACTCCTTCGAGCGGTACCTCAGAACGCCTGCGCAGGACGAGCCTTCCTACGCGCTGCCGGACTACGGGCTCATGATCGCCTTCGGCCTCGAGTCCGAGCAGTACGGCTTCCGCACCGGCGGATACGCCCCCGGCTTCCTCGAGGACTGGTGGAACTCCCGTATCGCCTCGGGTCAGATCGTCGAGACTGCCGACGGCTATCGGTTGACCGACGCCACCATCACCACGCTGCTCGACGGACTCGCCACCGTGGCCGGGCAGGACGGGTAGCCGTGTTCGCCGGGCCAGTTGGTGCCCGTCCGGCGGCGGCACCGCTTCCTCCTCCCCGGAAAGGAACCACGCCATGACCGCCCCGCACGCCTTTCCCCTGAAACCCACCCCGATCCATGTGCCCGACGAGGTCCTCGACGATCTGCGCACGCGTCTCGCACTGACCCGTGCCCCGCTGGACGAGGGGAACGAGGACTGGTCCTACGGCGTCCCGGACAGCTACCTCCGTGAACTGGTCGCCTACTGGCGGGACGGGTACGACTGGCGCAAGGCCGAGGCCGCCATCAACGCCCACGAGCACTACCAGGTGAGCGTCGGCGGCGTCCCGGTGCACTTCCTGCGCAAGCCCGGCCGCGGCCCCCACCCGATCCCGTTGATCCTCACCCACGGCTGGCCGTGGACGTTCTGGCACTGGGCGAAGGTGATCGACCCGCTCGCCGACCCGGCCGCGTTCGGCGGCGACCCCGCCGACGCGTTCGACGTCATCGTGCCATCCCTGCCCGGCTTCGGCTTCCCCGGCCCGCTCACCGGCTTTCCGGACGTCAACTTCTGGAAGGTCTCCGACCTCTGGCACACCCTGATGACCGAGACCCTGGGATACGGGAAGTACGCCGCCGGGGGCTGCGACATCGGCGGGATCGTCTCCAGCCAGCTCGGCCACAAGTACGCCGACGAGCTGTACGGCATCCACATCGGCTCCGGGCTGCCGCTCGACTTCTTCACCGGCCCCCGCGCCTGGGACTTCGCCCGGAACCGGCCCCTCACCGACGACCAGCCCGCCGACGTCCGCGCCCGCACCATCGAGCTGGACCAACGCTCGGCGTCCCACCTCGCCGTGCACACGCTCGACGGCGCCACCCTGGCCCACGGGTTGAGCGACTCGCCCGCCGGACTGCTCGCCTGGCTGCTGGAGCGGTGGAACGCCTGGAGCGACAACGGCGGAGACGTCGAATCCGTCTTCACCAAGGACGACCTGCTCACCCACGCCACGATCTACTGGGTGAACAACTCAATCGCCACGTCGATGCGCTACTACGCCAACGCCAACCGCTACCCCTGGACCCCCGCCCACGACCGCACCCCGGTCGTACAGGCCCCGGTAGGCCTCACCCTCGTCACGTACGAGAACCCGCCCGGCATCCACACCGCCGACGAACGCGTCCGGGCGTTCAGGACCGGCCCGCAGGCCGACTGGTTCAACCACGTCAACGTCAACGCCCACGACCACGGCGGCCACTTCATCCCCTGGGAGAACCCCGACGCCTGGGTGGACGACCTGCGCCGCACCTTCCACGACCGCAGGCCCTGAACAGCCCTGCGGGCTCGCCCGGCGACGGGCCGGGCGAGCGTTGCCCCGCGCGTTGCCCCGCGCGGGGGCGGGCGCGGGGCGTGCGCGGGGGCGACGGCGGGATCAGACGGTGGGATCAGGGGTGCTGGAAGGCGACCTCCGGGTCGGCCGGTGACGGGCCGTCGAGCAGTGGCTGCGGGATGCCACGCAGGTGCAGGTCGAAGAAGGCCCCGACGTAGGCGCGGGTGATCTCCTCCGCGCGCTGCGCCGGGATCGGCACGGCGGGGCCGGCCACGCCCAGCTGTGCGGCGAGGACGGGCAGGTCGGTGAAGCTGGAGTGGTCGGAGCCGGCGATGGTCAGCCACCGCTTCCAGCCGTCCAGGCGCGCCCAGTCGCGGTCCCAGCTGGTGTCCGCGCCGCCCGGGCTGTGGTTGGCCAGGGTGCCGAACATGAGGAAGGGGCGGCCCTGGAGGCCGGTGGCGGGGACCGGCGCGAGGAAGGTTCCGTCCATGTTCACCCCGGCTCGTACCCGGTCGTCAACAGCCATGGTCGCGGCGGCGGCGTCACCGCCGATGGAGTGCCCGGCCATGCCGATCCGCCGCGGGTCGATCATGCCGGCGTATCGCCACGGTGAATGACGGTCGGTCAACTGATCAACGACGAAGGAGAGATCCGTGGCCCGGCTCCGGGCTATCGCCTCCAGAGCGTCGAGGGTGGGGGTCTGGTCGCAGACGGCGCAGGTGCGGGTCCGTCCGTCGGGGAAGGTCACACCGGTGGACTCGTAGGTGTGGTCGACCAGCGCGACGACGTACCCGCGACTGGCCAGGTCCTCAGCGAGGCCGGTGAGGGTGGCGCGCGGCAGCCCGAGGCCGGGCGAGAGCACCAGCAGGGGGAACCTGCCGCGCTCCGGCCGGGCGTCGGCGTGCGCGTAGGTGCGGGTGCCGCCGAGTGCTTCGGCCGGGACGGCGCCGCCCTGAGCCGCCTGCTGAAGCAGCAGCCGGGCCTCCTCGGTGGTCATGTAGGGGGCCGGTCCGCCGGTCCCGGGCCGGGCCGGGTAGTACGTCGACACCATCAGTTCCCGGGCGCCCGCGGCCGGCACCCAGGGATCCCGGCGGTGCTGGTCGACGAGGTGCAGGGTGCCGCGTCCGATCGCGTGCGGACCCGTCGGGCGGGGCAGCTCCAGCTGGACGCCGGACCTGTCCGAGGCTGCGGAGGGGGCCGCGGAGGGAGCTGTGGCGGAGGGCCCGGGCGCGGCGAACGCCGTACCCGCTCCGATGATCGGCAGCGGCAGGACGAGCGTGAGCACGGCGGCCAGGGCAGCACGACGGATTCTGGTCATGCCGGCGACGCTAGTTCGCGGGCGCAGTAGTTGACATCCCCTCAGGGGAGGACGGGGAAGGGGACAAGGCATCCCAGCGGAGGAGGGCCGGGCATCCCAGCGGAGGAGGGCGGACGGGCCGGCGCAACAGGCGGGCCGGCGCAACAGGCCGGATGGGCCGCGGCGGCGGGCCGTTCCGTCCCCCGTGCGGAACGGCCCGCCGACGGCTCCCGCTACTTCAGCAGGAAGTCGTACACCGCCTGCCGTCCGGCCGGGTTCGCCGCCCGGTTCTGCACCGAGTGCGCCGCCCCGGGCACGATCACGATCTGCGGGTCGCGTGCCAACTCGGCCTGCTGGTAGAGCACTTCGTACGGCGTGGACAGGTCCCGGTCGCCGCCGAGCAGCAGCACCGGCACGTCCGGCAGCTTGCGGCGTTCCGACGGCGCCGGCGGCACCTGCTCGCGCGGCCAGTCGAGGCAGACCAGGAGGCTGCCGAGCCCGGTCGCGGTCGCCGGGTCGTACGGCCAGGTCTGCTCGGCGGTCAGCCGCTGCCGGGTGCGCTCCAGCGCCGCCGCGCGGCCCGCGACCGGGGTGTCGGTGGTGCCCCACGGGAAGCGCGAGTCGGCGCACAGGGCGGCGGAGTGCAGCCCCTGGCTGAGCTCCTCGGCCGAGGCCGCGTCGACCTGTCGGCGGACCAGGTCGAAGAAGTCCTGGAGCTTCGCGGGCTGCCCGGCGGCGGCCTCGTGCAGGATCTCCGGGACCCCGCCGTAGTTCGGGTCGATGAACTCATAGCCGGTGAGCGCGCTCAGGATCTGCGCCCCGTTGCCGTACCGCCGAACCGTGGCGGCGAGGTCGGCGGCCGGGTCGGTGGTGCAGCCGGTGGCCTGGCAGGCGGCCCGCAGGACCCGGGCGCTCGCGGGCAGAGCGGCCAGGTCGAGGGGGTCGAAACCCTGTTGCGGCACCACCGAGTCGAGCACCAGCCGGGCCACGTGCGCCGGGTGGGCGAGCGCGTACCGCTCGGCGACGAAGCTGCCGTACGAGACGCCGTCCAGGGTGAGGCGCCGGTCGCCGAGGGCGCGGCGCAGCAGGTCGATGTCGGCGACGGTGTCCGCCGTGCTGTAGTGGCGGGCGTTGGGGCCGAGGGCGGCGGCGCAGTCGGCGATCGACTGCTTGCGCGGCAGGGCGAGGTCGGAGGAGCCCATGTCCTCCTGGAGGCCCGGGCACTGGAGCGCGCCCCGGCCGGTGCCGCGCTGGTCGTACATCACCAGGCGGTAGTCCTTGAGGACGGGCTCCAGCTTGCCCGCCATCCGCTTGATCGCCGGGACGCCGGGCTGGCCGGGGCCGCCGGTGAGGAACAGCAGGTCGCCCTTGGGCGCCGTGGTGTTGCCGGTGACGGCCACCTCAAGGTCGAGGGTGCCGGGGGTGGCGCCGCTGTGGTCGAACGGGACGGTGAGGGTCCCGCAGCTGAACTCGGGTGCGTCCGGGCAGGGCGCCTGGCCGGTGATCCCGCCGACGCGGGCCGGTCCGGCCGTGGCGGCGAAGCCGACTGCGGGGGTGGCCAGGGTGGTGCCGGCGACCACCGCGACGGCGCCCAGCAGGGCGGCGATACGGCCGCGCGTGCTCGTCATGTTCGTCCTTCCGCTCGCGCCGCGTCCGTGCTGACGCGGTCACGGAACCAGCCTGCGCCCCGGGGCTCTTCGACGGGGAGCGTTCGGGCGGGATTCGACCTGAACGGACCGTGCGCGACCGGCCCCGCCGGCCGATGGCACCAGGCCCCATCCCCTCCTGAGCGCGGCCCTCGCCATGCAAGCCTTAAGACGCCAGCCCTGCCCGCTTCGCCATAGCGAGCAGACCGGGCTTGGAGCGTTGGTGCATGACGATCAGCACCCGCAGCACTTCGCGACCCATCGGGTGTATCTGTGCCATCTGCGGAGCGACGGCATGGGCGGCGTTGAGAGCTTCCTCGGCACCGGCGTAGTCGCGCACGGCCAACCGGGCGCGTGCAACGTCGATGTACAAGCGGCCTAGGCGGTTTGGCTTCAACCCCGCGGGTGGGGATGCGATCAGTGAACCGGACATCTGGACAGCGCGGTCGGGGGCGTCGAGTTCGACGTGGGACGCCAGCTCGTACAGTGCGGTGTTTCCCCGGCCGAACGTCAGATGGTGCTGCACCAGGTCCCTGCCGTCCGGAAGCGTCTCGGCCAGGGTCCATGCGTGCCGCAGGTGGTCACGGGTGGCGTTGGCGTCCTTGGCTCTCGACGCCAGCACGACGCCGCGCAGATGGAGAGAGCCGAGGTGGATGGTCCGAAAGGGGCCACTCGCGGGTACGGCCTCGTAGCGGCTGATAGCCCTCTCGATGATGGCCAACCCGTCCTCATACTGGCCAGCAGACTGGTACGTGCCCGCCTCATTCCACGCTGCTGCTGCCTCGGCAGACGGGTTCCAGGTCTGCTGTGCGGCCCACATCTGGCGAGAGACGATCATGTCGGCAAGATCGGGCTGTGCGAGTCGGTGTGCAACCGTGTACGCGCAGCTGTACACATCCGCGACGTAGCCCCATGCCGTCGCCTCGCCTCGGGAGTCGAGAGCGGAGGCGGTCGTTTGGCCGAGTAGTGCGGGCAGCATCCGCAGCAATTCCAGGTACTGAGTGCTGGCCCTCAGGTCAGCGGCGGTCTGAACGGCCCCAGTGGTCTCAGCTGGGGAGAGTGGACTCTCTCGCGGAAGAGTGTGGCGACGAACAGTGTTCCGAAGCTCGTTGAGCAGGTCCATCTGCTCGGCCGGGCCGACGAAGGGATTCCCGTAGACGCGGGCGGTGGTGACATGGAGAACCCGAGCGACGGCAGCCACCACCGGAGGGGTCGCAGGCCTGAGCCCAGTTTCGATCTTGGAAAGGTAAGAAAGCGTGATGCCGGCTTCCCGGGCAAGTTTGGCCTGACTCAGGCCGCGCGCTTTCCGGAGTACCGCGATGTTCTCACCAGCTGACGGCGCTGTGCTCCCCATGCGCTCAATCATCCCAGTTCGACGACTAGATGATGGCACATCAGGTTCCGCAAGGGTCGTTGTGCAAGTTTTGTGTTAACTGATCTTGGTCATCCGCCGTTGAATGATTGCAGTCAGTAAGCAAGCGATCACCTTCCAGCCCTCGGGCAACGCCTCGCCGGTACTCGCGTACCGATCGGGAGGCAGCCCGATGCAGTCTCCGTGCGCACAGGCCGGGGCTCCTTCCCGGCCGTACCGGAAGCCGTCGGCCGGGTTGAACGGGTAATCCGCACTGGGGCGTTCGAGCACATCGAACGCCCCAGCGCGGAACCGAAGGCTAGGACAGATCCAGCAGGCGTCGTGGTCGTCGTCGTTGATGAACGGCTCGGCAGGCATGACCGCAAAGTAACCCCTTCCCCTGCGGCCTCGACGAAGGAGGACAGACCGATGGCCAGACGCACCACCCCTCGGGTGTACCGCGAAGTCGTGACGGGACCCACGAAGGTCGAGAAGGCCAGCCCCCCACCCGCTGGACGACTACAGGGCGGCTCAGGTCCTCGACAGGGGCCGCTCCCCGGGCGACATGCTTCAGATCGCTGCCGTGAAGTCCACGTGCTCCTGCAAGGACTGCGTGGCGTACAGGAAGTCCGTGCGAGCCAGGCTCTGACGACGCACGTGTGACGCGTGGCTAGACACCCCCATCCAACTCCCCAACGGAGAAGTGCAACTGTGAAAGTCAGTGTGATCCAGGGCGACCCGGTCCGGCACCGCACGGACGGTTGGACGGGCACCGTCGCGGGGACCCCGAGCAGGCTGGCCAACCACGCCTGGGTGAACCGGGACAGCTCCGCCGACCCGTACCCGGAGATGGTCCTCCTACGCGACTTGGAGTCCGCGGATTGAGCACCCCGCCGACCGGTTGGCTCACGGGCGATGGGTACGTCGTGGACCGGCCCGACGGCTACCGCGAGGGGACCTGCTGGGTCTGCCGCCGGGAGACGCTGGTCTGCGCGGGCACCTCGCTCCAGGCCCCCGGTGACGCCCAAAGCACCTGCCACGCGATCTGTAGCGACTGCATCATCCGCGCCCGGACGCCCCACCGCCGTGCCGCGTTGCGGGCCGCGCTCGACAAGCACCCGGCGTAGGTCCCGTGTCGAGACGAGGAGAACCCCCGTCGATGATGGCCAGGACGACTGCCGGGACACAGCCAGGCAGTGCGCCCATGGGGACCCGACCCCCGTGACGGTCGCTGTCGCCTACACGGTCTCACTGCTCGCGGCAAGACGGTTTACGCGGATCTGCACCTCGGTCGGCGGCCTCGAAGCCGCTGATCCCTAAAGCTCCCAGCCCAGTTGGATGAGGAAGTCCTCTGGGCTGGGCTCCACCGGGAATCCCCGGTGGAACGTTGCACCACCTGGCAGGAAGGAACCGAGAGATGAACGTGTACGAGCCCATCGTCACCGCCGACGAGGACGAGATGACCGTCACCGTGATCGGCGACGCGGCGGCCCTCACCATGGGCGGCACCTCCGACGGCGGCGAGGGCAAGCGGCACGTGTACCAGTACGCCGGCTGATCCTCCTTCTGCGGTGCGGCCCTTCGGGGCCGCACCGCTCCCGCTTTCCGCCATTGATTCGCCAAGGAGAGGGCCACCATGGCTTTCGGGGGCTTCAGCAGCTCCGCAACGAGCACGCCACACCCGTTGGGAGCGACACGGCTGCATCCGCAGTCGAGCGTATGGATGACCGGCATGACGCCGGCTCAGCTCTACCGCACGGAGGGTGGCCCGGCCCGCCGGCTGTTCGTCCTCGGGCCGAGCGGTGCGCGGCTGGCGGATCTGAAGGCGTTGGGCGCTGGGCCTCTGCCCGCCGATCTGGCGTGGCGCTGGCCGGGGGCCTACGCGGTGGTGAGCGAGGCCGGACACGAAACCGTGATCTTCACCGACCCGGCTGCCGCGCAGCCGGTCTATGTCTCCCGCTTCGGTTCGGGGTGGGCCTGGTCGTCGTCGGCGCGGCTGCTCGCGGGGCTCAACAGGGCTCCTGTCGATACGCGGCGGCTCGTGACAGCGGTATTCGCGCCGCTGCTCCCCGCTCTCGTTGCGGGACGGTCGTACTTCTCCGGGGTCGAGCAGTTGCCGCCGGGCGCGCGTATCCGGCTCGCTCCGGGCACAGCACCCCAGATCACGAACCTATGGCTGCCGCAGCCGGACATCGGACCCGAGCCAGCCGGGCGCTTCCGGGTCGAGCTTGAGAAGGCGGTGGGCCTAGGACTGGGCGACGGCCCGTTCAGTACTGACCTGTCGGGCGGACTCGACTCATCGTCCATCACCCTCCTGGCGGCTCGCCAAGCACCCGACAACGTGTGCGTCACCGCCGTCACGGTCCACCCTGAAGGGGACGAGTCGGGGGCTGACCTTCGGTTCGCTCGGCTCGTGGCGAACTCGATGCCCGGCAGGATCAAGCATCACCTACTACCGGCGCAACGCGAGCATCTGCCCTACACCGGGATCACCGACGTGCCCACCGCTGATGAACCGGCCCCGTCCACAATGGCCTGGGCTGGGCTGCTTCGGCAGTTGGAGTGGATGGCCGAGCGATTCGACACCACGCTTCATCTGACCGGTGATGGCGGGGACAGCGTCTGCTCGCAGCCGCCGGTCCACATCGCGGATCTGGTTCGACACCGACAGCTCCGGGCCGCCTTCCACCAGGCCGCGGGCTGGGCCCGGCTCCGGCATCTTCCGCTCTCGAACATCCTCCGGCAGGCAGTCGCGTCGGCTCGACTCTCCCGGACCGACGCGCTGTCCGTACTCGCCGCACAGATCGTTCAAGGCTCGCCCCCGGCGGCCGGCACCGTTCACTGGTTCCCGCCCGTGCAGCTCCCTGCCTGGGCAGGTGTCGAGACCCTGCCGCAACTGCGGGGTGAGATCGAGCGGGTGGCCGCCACCCCGGACCCGCTCGTGGGACTCGATGCCGGGGTCCGTACGGTCATAGACGAGATTCGTGAGGTGGCCCGGACGGCGCAGGCGGATGCCGCGCTGGCGGAGGAAATCGGTATCCGACTTCGCAACCCGTTCCTGGACGCCAGCGTGGTCAACTCCCTGCTGCGCGTCCCGCTCGAAGCCCGCCCACCCGTGTACGCCTACAAGCCGCAACTGGTGCGGGCGATGAGTGATCTGCTGCCGGCCCCACTCTCCGCCCGCAGTACCAAGGGCTCGTTCAACGCCGACTTCTACACCGGTCGGCGGGAGAACCTGGATGCCCTGCTCGGCCTGGCGAACGGATTCCTCTCCGCCCTCGGTCTGGTCGATCCCCGAGCCCTTCGCCGCGTGCTGAAGCAGGCCGCGATGGGCATGCCCGTGCCGATGGGGATTCTGGATCGGACACTCGCCGTCGAGGCTTGGCTTCTGGCGCTTGACCGCGAGTCGGAGCCGCAATGGATCGAGGGAGTGGGCGACCGTGACTGACTCGCCTTCGTTCGTGAGCATGCCCCGCCATGTCCGTGGTCTGGACTTCGGGCACGCCGTTGTTCTGGTGAACTACTACAACGGCCAGGTCAGCACGCTCCCCGCGTCGGCCGGCGCGGCTCTCCGTCACGCGGCGGAGTTCGGCAACGCCCGGCACCTCCCGGAGCCGCTGTTGAAGTCGCTGCTGGCGGCAGGCTTGCTGGGCGTGGCTGACCGGCCTCGGCCGTGGCGGAGCGTCCGCGAGGTGGAGGCGCCGAAGGCAAGCTGGGGCGGCGACGAGTTCCGGGCCGGGCTGGCTCCTCCCGTGCCCGTCCCGCGCACCCGGACACTGGCGGCGGCTGCCGCCCTCTCGGTGGTCCACGCTGTGAAGGCCGCAGGCCCGGAGCATGAGGCGATGGGCCGTGTTCTCAAGCTGGTTCACTCCGCCAGCACGACGGGGCGGAGAAGGCCGGCGACCGCCAGCGAAGCCGAACAGGCCGTCCACGCGGTACGTAGCGCGGGCTGGTACTCGCCCGGACGAACCAACTGCCTGGAGGAGTCGGCTGCCGCGATGCTGCTGCTCCAGCTGACGGGTAAGGCCGCAGTTTGGCGTCATGGCGTCGCGCCTGACCCGATACGGTTGCACGCCTGGATCGAGACCGTTGACGGCACGCCCGTCGCCGAGTCCACGTCAGTTGGGTTGTTCACAGCGATTCTTAGCGTCCCCGGAGCACACCATGTCCGTTGAACAGATGATCTGGCTTTCCGATGGCATCTGCGGGCTCGGCCCCCTTCGGTCCGACCTGGCAGAGCAGTACTGGCGCTGGGAGGAGGCCCCGAGTTCCCTGATCGGGTTCGGCCGCCCGGTTCCCGAGTCGCTGCAAAGCCGGACCCAGGGACTTCAGCAGCAGCTCGCCGGCAGGAACATCAGGTTCACCGTCTACGACCTTACGGACGCCGAGAACCCGGTGCCCAGCGGCATGACCACGCTTCAGCCCGACAACTACGTCCGCACCGCCGAATACATCCTCGTCATCGCGCCCGAGGCGCGCGGCAAGGGCCTCGCCACCCGAGCCACCCGGCTGACGCTGGACTTCGGGTTCCACGTCGCCAACGTCCGGTCCATCTGGCTCAAGGTGCTCGCGCCCAACAAGGCCGCAGTCCAGGTCTACGCGAAGGCCGGCTTCAAGCACGTCGGCGCGATGCGCCAGGCCGGGTACTGGCGCGGCGCGGTGTGCGACGAGCTGATCATGGACGCGTTGGCCTCGGAGTTCTCGGGTCCCAGCGTCTTGGCATCCGCGGACTGACCGGCGAGCCCTGACCATCTCGCACCCCCGCCGCCCTCAACCCCCAACGGCGGGCCCGCCTCCGCCCTCCTCAGGAGTAGCTATGTGGGCCACCACTGAACAAGACCGGCAGGCCATGCTCAAGGCACTCGTGATCGCCGCGCTGCCGGCCATCGCCCTCCGGTACGACTCCGGCGTCGGCGTCAGAAGGCTCGCGACGGTTTACGGGTGCGATTCCAACTGGCTCCAGGCCCAGATGATCAAGGCCGGGTACCGCGTCCGCCCGCTTGACGAAGCAACCGGGCTGCGCCCCGCCCCCTGGCCGTGGATGCCTATCAGCATGCCGGGGCGGAAGACGATGCCCTGACTGAACCCCCGCTCAAACTGGGGCTTCCTAGCTCATGCGGCGAGCGCGTAACTGGCGAGCTACTTACGTTCCCGAAGGCGTAGAGGAAGACGCCGGACTCGACGAGTTCGCGGGCGCCGGCCACCGGGTCGCGGGTGTCCGGGTGCAGGCCCGCGCGGCGGAGCATCTCGGCGAAGTGCGGCGCGCCGGAGGGATCGTCCGTACTGATCCTGGACGACGGTGGCCGGCGGTATCCCGGACTTCTGGGACGCCGCCGGTTCAGCATCGGTACGTCGCCAACCGTCGGGACGGCGAGCGCGGACCGCCGCCCGGGGCCGTCCCGGGGCCGTCACGGAGCCGTCCGTCGGGCTCAACCCCTCGTCCGGACCTGCCTGCCGTTCGGTTCCGGATTCACCGCAGTCCCCAGTGCCGGCGGTGGCGGCCCGCGTGGTGGTGGTGCCGGTTGCGCCGTCGCCACCGCCGTCGACCGGCTCCGGCCGCCGAGGCCCCGGACGCCGACGCTCCAGTGGACCGGGACGAGTCGGCGAAGGCGTCCTCCGACTCCCGACCGGAGTCCTTCGATCCCGCGGGCAGCACGTCGATCCGGCCCATCTGGCCGTGCGAGGAGTGCACCATGTGGTGGCAGTGGTAGACGTACTCGCCCGGATATTCGCCCCAGGTCATGGCGATCCGGACGCTCTCCCCCGGGTGGACCGTGATGGTGTCCTTCAGCCCGGCCTCGGCCGGGCCGACCGGCACCCCGTCACGGTCCAGCACGCGGAACTGCACCAGGTGGGTGTGGAAGGAGTGGGGGGCGTGGAAGACCCCGGCCGGCGGGCGGGTGAGGTGGTTGCGGATCGTCCAGATCTCGCTGCTGCCGACGGTGGTCCGCACGTCGGTCCGCTTCGGGTCGTACTTGCGCCCGTTGATCCTGGCGTCCGGGAAGGTCGTCAGCGCGAACTCCCGGTGCACCGTCGCCTTCGGGATCGGCGGCAGGGTGGCGAGGACGTCCGGAATCCGGCTCCGGTCCTCGGCCGTCCGGGTGATGTCGAAGCGCAGCACCTCGGTCCGCTCGCTCTCCAGCGCGGCCGTGTTCTCCAGCACCACCGATCCGCCGACCGGGTAGCGGGCGAAGTCGACCACGATCTCGGCGCGCTCCGCGCCGGTCAGGGTCAGCTCGTGCAGCGTCACCGGCGCGGCGAGCAGTCCGCCGTCGGAGGCGATCTGGGTGAACGGCTGGCCGTCGGCGAGGCGCAGCGACACATGCCGGTTGGGCGAGACGTTGAAGACCCGCAGCCGGTACTTGCGCGCGGCCACCTGGAAGTAAGGCCGCTCCTTGCCGTTGACCAGCATGTGCGGGCACGCGTACGGGTCGGTGTAGACCAGCCTGCCGTCGGTCTCGATCCGGGCGTCCCGGATCAGCAGCGGGATGTCGAACTCGCCGTTCGGCAGCGGCAGGCCGCTCTCGTGCGGGTCGCTGAGCAGGTAGGCGCCGGCCAGGCCGCGGTAGACGTTCTCGGCCTCCAGCTCGTGCGCGTGGTCGTGGTACCAGAGCGAGGCGGCCACCTGCTCGTTGGGGTAGCGGTACTCGCGGGTCTCGCCGGGCTTGACGAGGTCCATCGGCAGGCCGTCGTAGCGCGAGTGCACCTGGCCGCCGTGCAGGTGGACGGAGGTGTGCACGCGCAGGTCGTTGGTCTGCTGGACCACCACCTCCCGCCCTCTGACCGCCCGGATGGTCGGACCGGGGAAGCAGCCGCCGAAGGTCCGGACGGTGGTCAGCAGCCCCTTGACGATCTCCGCCTGGGTATCGGCCATCCGTAGCCGGTACAGGTCCGAGGAGTCCGTCCGCGACACCGGGTTCAGCACGGGGGGCACCGGCATGGCGTGCTCGAAGGGGGTGATCCGGGCGGCCGACCGCTTGGCCTCCGACCTGGGCGGCGCGGCGTGCGCGGCCGGAGCGGCTTGCGTGGCCGGCGCGGCCGACAACGCCAGGGACGAGACCCGGGCCCCGCCCGGTGCGCGGTCCCAGGGGAAGAGGACCGCCGGGCCGCCTATCGCGGCGGCTTTCAAGAGGTCTCGTCGGTTCAGCATTCCCGGTCTTTCCGTCCAGGGCCGGGCGGTCGGTACGCCGCCGGGCCAGTGGTCGCCGGTCGTGGCTTCCGGCGGCCCTGCTCGGTGGCCGCCGCGCGCACGCCGGCGCGGGCCGGGCGTGTCGGACCGTAGCGCCGACGCGACGTTCCGTCACTGCCCGTTGGCTCAGTATCGGCGAGCTTCGCGCGCTCCGCAGCGCGACCGCACCTGCCCGGGCCCTGACCCGGCGCCCGGCGCCCGGCGCCCTGCCCCCTGCCCCCTGCCCCCTGCCCCCTGCCCCCGGCCCCCTGAACGACGGACGCGGGGCCGGGCACCTGGTGCCCGGCCCGGCCGCCGTTCAGGATTCCGGCGACGCCCAGGTGCCCAGGGACATCTCGGCGGTGATCCCCGGGCCGAACCCGGCCAGCAGCCCTTGGTGCCCGTCGAGGGCCGACTTCTCGTCGAACATCCGGGCCAGGGCGTCGAGCACGACCGCACTGGCGATGTTGCCGTACTGGGTGAGGGTGGCCCGGCTGAAGCGGAACGCCTCTGGCGGCACCTCCAGGAAGCGGCTGAGGTCGTCCAGGATGCGTGGGCCGCCGGCGTGGACGATGTAGAAGTCCAGCGTGCCCACGTCCCACTGGTGCTGCTCCGCCACCGCGCGCAGGGCCGGGCTGAGCGGCTCCATCGTCCCCGGCACCCTCTTGTCCAGCTGGAAGTGGAATCCGGTGGGGCGGACCGCGTAGGAGATCCACTCCTCGGTGTCCGGGATGAGGTACGAGCCGTTGCGTTCCAGCCGCATTCCGGTCCCGCCCTCGCCCCGGACCACGGCGGCGGCGATCCCGTCGCCGAACAGGCCGTTGGACAGCAGCGAGCCCACGCCCAGGTCCGTGGGCTGGTAGCACAGCGAGCAGAACTCGCAGGCCACGATCAGCACGTTGGCGCCCGGGTAGGCCGAACAGAAGTCATGGGCCCGGTTCACCGCCGCACCGCCGCCCGCACACCCCAGTTGGGCGATCGGCAGCTGCCGGGTCTCCGGCCGGAAGCCCAGCCTGTTGATCAGCCACGCCGTGAGCGACGGCATCATGAAACCGGTGCACGACACATAGACGATCAAGTCGATCTGGGACGCCTCCACTTGGGCCTGTTCGAGGGCCCTGATCACCACCGCCGGGACGCGGGCCTTCGACTCCGCCGCGAAGACGGCACTGCGCTCGTCCCACCCCGGGTGCTTCAGCACCACCTCGATGGGCTGGATCAGGTGCCGCTTGCGCACTCCGGTGTTCTTGATGAGACGCAGCGCCAGTTCGAGCTGTGGATGGTCGGGGTGGAGCCTGCGCGCCAGCTCGATGGTCTCCTCGTTGGTGATGACGTGCTCGGGTACGTCTATCGCCGGTTTGCACAGAACTGCCACGGCACTTCCTCCAGACGAGCGGTGTTCCCGGTGCGACCCTGGCGGGGCGGGATTTCACCACTCGACGGCAGCCGCTGCGAGCCGGACGCGCGGAGGGCGCGGGCGGCGGGACGCACCGGGCGGGACCCAACTCAGCGGCCGACGAGCCGACCGAGCGAGGATCGGTTGATCGCGGTGCGGACGGTCGTACTGGCCGCAAGTTGGTTCAGGCCACCTAGCCCAATTTACGGAAGGCGGGCCCGTCCCGCATGTCGGCCCGCACACCCCGGGGTGTGCGGGCCGATGTACGCGGTGTTTCCGGCAGCGGGTGGCTGCGGGCGGCCGCCGGAGCGTGGGGGCACCGTCACCAGGTGACCGGCAGCGCCAGCGGATAGCGCCAGATGGACGTGGTGTTCCACGCCAGCTCGGCGGCCGGCTTCGCCAGCGCGATCCTGGGGAAGCGCTCCAGCAGCGTCCCGAGGGCGACTTCGAGTTCGGTGACGGCCAGCGGCGCGCCGAGGCAGTGGTGCGCACCCCAGCCGAAGGTCATGTGGGAGGGGCTGGTCCGCTCCAGGTCCAGCTCGTCGGGCCGGTCGAACCTGCGGCCGTCCCGGTTGGCCGTCAGGTAGGAGACGTGCACGATGTCCCCCGCCGGGATCGTCACCCCGCTCAGCTCCACGTCCTCAAGGGCCACCCGGGGGATGCCGACGCCCTTGCGGAAGGGGATGAAGCGCAGCAGCTCCTGGAGCGTCCGGGCGAGCGTCTCGGGCCGCTCGCGCAGTGCGGCGAGCACGTCGGGCCGGCTGAGGATGGTGTACGAGAGGTTGCCGAGCTCGTACGTCGTGGTGTCCTGGCCCGTGATCAGCAGGACCATGGCCATCACGGTGAGTTCCTGCTCGTCGAGGACCTCGTCGCCGTCGCGGGCTGTGGCCAGCACGCTGATCAGGTCGTCGCCGGGGTTCCTGCGCCGTTCGGCGGTCAGCTCGGCGAAGTACGCCCGCAGGTCGGCCTTGGCCCGTACCGCGTTCGGCTTGTTGGCCAGGCTCACGTCCATCATCGTCCGGGCGTTGGCGCGCAGCTGGGCGCTGTCGGCCTCGGGGATCTCCAGAACCTCGCAGATCGTGATCAGCGGGAGCGGATGGGCCAGGTGCTCCATGAGGTCGGCCGGGGGGCCCTGGTCCCGCATGCGGTCCAGCAGCCCGTTCACCACGTGCTGGGTGCGCTCCCTCATCCGCTCGATGTGGTCGGGGGTGAAGCCCTTGGACACCAGGCTGCGCAGGCGGGCGCTGGCGGGCGGGTCCATGACGTTGATCGCCTCGGCCTGGACGATCGGCTCCGGGGTCATGCGCGGGAAGTCCCGGCCGACGATGGCGTGGCGGCTGAACCGCCGGTCGGTGGTGACCGTGCGCACGTCGTCGTACCCCGTGACGAGCCAGGCCTCCCCCTCGCCGTAGGGCAGGCGGATACGGCTGACCGGTGCGTCGTTCATGAGCTGCCGGAGCGTCGGGTCGAACTCTAGGGTCTCGGCGAAGTCGAACGGGCAGTTCCGTGCGCTGGAGTCGGTGGACATGCGGACCTCCAGGTCTGGGCCGCGCGGGCCGGATGGGGGAGGCGGACGAAATGCACCGGTACCCGATCGCGCAGCCGCACACACCGGTGGAGGGGCGAGAGCGCCGGTAATTCATCCGGTCTGATCAGCGGCTCGGATCCACCCGCACCGGGGCCTGCCACTGGTGATGGCAGGCCCCGGCGGCCCCGGCCAGGGTGCCTCAGATCTCCCCGGTGGCCCGGTGCCCGTGCCGGAAGAGCGGGGCGCGGGTGTCGAAGGGCACGTCCTCGCGGCAGGCGGCGACGGCGGCGTCCGAGCGGGGCAGGTCGAACGGGAGCGTCGCGGTCATCGGGGCCCGGCCGAGCGCGGCGTCCAGCACGACCTCGTCCGCGGCGCCGAACTCGCCGATCAGCAGCGCCGCGTGCGGGGCGAGCGGGGTGAGCACGGCGGGCCGCTCCAGCTGGGCGGCGAACACCGTGGGCACGGCGGCGGCCAGCGCGGTGAGGCGGTCGACCTCGGCCGGCTCGAACTCCAGCGAGCCGCTGTGGAAGTGCTGCTCCAGCATCCCTTCGCGCCGCTCGTACGGGGTGGCGAGGCGGATCACGGCCAGCTCGGCCCGCTCCGGGTCCTCGACGAGGGTGCCGTACCCGGCGGCGACGGCGGGGTCGACGCCCTCGACGTACAGCCGGGTGGCGGTGCGCGGCCCGCCGGCCAGGTGGACCACCGAGCGGCGCTGGACCTCGCGGCCGAGCGCCCGGCCCTCCGGGGCGCCGACCAGGTCGGCGGCGGCCTCCGGGTCGACGTACGGGTCGGCGAAGAGGCCGAGGCGGAACTTGTCGCGCAGGATGCGGCGGACCGACTCGTCGAGCCGGGCCTCGGTGACCGCGCCGGAGCGGACGGCGGCCAGGATCAGCTCCGGGTCCGTCTCGCCGCCGAGCTGGTCGGCGCCCGCGTCCAGGGTGAGCACGACCTGCTCGGCGACGGACAGCTCCTCGACGCCCCAGTGCCGCGGGGGCAGTGTGACCACTCCGGGGACGTCCATGCCGGTGATGGCGTTGAAGTCGGTGCAGACCACGCCGTCGAAGCCGTAGCGACCGCGCAGCAGGCCGGTGATGACGTCCCGGTTGAAGTTGGCGCCGACCTCGGCGAGGCCGCTGCCGGAGGGGATCGCGTAGGCGGGCATGATCTGCGCGGTGCCCGCGGCGAAGGCCGCCTCGAAGGGGCGCAGGTGGGTCTCGAACTCGCCGCCGGGGTAGACCAGTCGGCGCCCGGCGGCGAAGTGCGAGTCCTCGCCGCCGGCCTGCGGGCCGCCGCCGGGGAAGTGCTTGGTCATGCAGGCGACGCTGTCCGGGCCGATCGGCCCGCCCTGGAGACCCTCGATGTAGGCGGTGATCATCCGCGAGGCACGCTCCGGGTCCTCCCCGAAGGTGCCGCTGATCCGGGCCCAGCGGGGCTCGGTGGCGAGGTCGGCCATCGGGTGGATGGCGACCCGGATGCCGACGGCGCACAGCTCGCGGCGGATCAGGTCGGCGTAGCGGCGCACCAGGTCGGGGTCGTCGGTGGCGGCGAGGCCGATCGGCTCGGGGCCGGTGCTGAAGCCGCCGCCGGTGTGGGCGGTGGCCGGGTTGGCGGTGAAGCCGTGCCGGGGGTCGGAGGAGAGGGTGACGGGGATGCCCAGCCGGCCGGCCGCGGCGAGGTCCTGGACGTGGTTGTTCCACTCGGCCATCGCGCGCGGGTCGGGGACGGCCATCATGGCGAAGTGGGTGAGGCCGCGCTCGGTGATCAGGCGGGCGCCGGAGGGGAACGGGCCCTGGTCGCCGGGGAGCATCCGGCCGTGCAGCATCAGCGCGGCCTTCTCCTGCAAGGTCATCCGGGTGAGGAGGTCCTCGACCCGCTCCTCGACGGGCAGCCGCGGGTCCTCGTAGGGCTCCATGGTGCCGTTGTGGTTGAGGTCGCGGAAGGGCGTGCCGTCGGTGTGCCGCAGCAGGGTCAGCATGCCGTCACCTCGGCGGTGTTCGACGCGGCGGTACGGGCGGCGGTACCGGCCTCGGTACGGGCAGCGGTGCGGGCGGCGGCCTTGGCGCGGAAGGCGTCCAGGGTCTCGGCGCCGACCCCGCAGGCGGTCAGGAAGCCCTCGGCACCGCCGTGCTTGGCGCGGACCAGGTCGAGGAAGGTGCTCATCGCCCCGGCGGGAGCCTCCAGCAGCGGGGCGGGGACGACCATCCGGCCGGCCTCGACCTCGTTGAGAGCGGCCCGGTTGCGGTCGGCGAGGCCGGCCCAGATCTGCTCGATCGCCTCGTTGGTGCGGGCGTAGTCGGCGACGATCTCCTCGGCGGGCACCCCGAGCAGCTCCAGCAGCAGCGCGGTGAGCAGCCCGGTGCGGTCCTTGCCGGCCGCGCAGTGCACCAGCACGCCGCCCGGGCGGACGGCGGCCTCGACGGCGGCGGCCAGCCCCTGCGGCGCGGACTCGGCCATCAGCAGGTAGAAGGCGCCGAGGTCCTCGGCGGTGGTCATGGCCCGCATGGCCTGCGCCAGTTCGTCGTTGGTCGGCTCGATCCGGGCGGGGACGACGGCGATGCCGGCGGCCTCGGCGGCGGCCCAGTCCTCGGGGCGGCTCTCGGGCTCGCCCCGGAGGTCGACGACGGTGGTGATGCCGTGCTCGCGCAGCTGGGCGACGACGGTCTCGTCGGCGGCGGGGAAGGGCTGGGCGGAGCGGAACAGGGTGCCGGGGCGGATCCACCGGCCGGCGGGGTCGGCGAGCGCTGCGGGGTCGCGGAAGTTGACCAGGGACATGCGGGGGCCTTTCGGGAAGTGCGAAGCAGGTGGTGAAGGTGCGCGGCGGGCCGCGCGAAGGGGGGGGAGGGGAGCGGAAAAGGGCGTGCGGTGCCGTCCGGACGGCCGGCGGCATCGCCCAGGGGTGTCGCGGTGACGGGGTGTAGGGGTGTAAGGCTGTCGGCTCGGGTCAGCCGGCGGTGTCGAGCACGTCCCGGTAGGCCTGGCGCCATTCGGCCACCGTGCCGGTCTCGGACGCGATCAGGACGTGGTGGCGCACCATGCCGCCGAACTGCGCGCCGAGCGCGGTCGGGCGCAGGTCGGTGGCCGGGTCGACGCCGAGCCGCTCGGCCGCGATGGTGACGGTGCGTTCGGTGAAGCCGTCGATCACGACCACGGCGTAGTTGTGCACGGAACCCTGCACCTCGATCAGGCTCCGGCGCAGCCGGCGGCGGCGCTCGGTGTGCTCGACGGGCTCTTCGAGCCGGCCGCCGGTGGCGGTCAGCGCGTGGTCGAGCGCGGCCCAGAGCGGGAGTTCGGCGGGGGCGGCGGCGAAGGCGTCGAGGATGGCCTGGCCGAAGTCCCAGCCGAACAGCAGCGCCTCCTTGGCCGGGTAGTAGCGGAAGAACGTGCGGTGGGCGATGTCGGCGCGGCGGCAGATCTGGTCCACGGTGGTGCGCTCGAAGCCCTGCTCCTCGAAGAGGTCGAGTGCCGCGGTGCGGATGCTGTCGCGGGTACGCGCCTTCTTGCGGTCGCGCATGCCCTGCTCCGCCGCGGTGTCCGTCCCCTGCATGGTTCTTCCGTTTCCTCTCGGTGAGTTGAGTGTGGATGGGGCCGCCGAGGGGGCGGCTGTCAGTACCGAATCACGTCCGACCGTGCTCGCTCAAGGCGAGTACCGACTCTTCCGGGTCTCGTCATCTGAAATTTGCACAACTGCCTTTTGGCAGTACTGCCACTTCCGGAATGGTGTGGGGCGTCGGCGGCCGCACTCCCCCAGGCCGCCCCCGCTCCCCTCCCCCCCTCCCCCGAACCGAGGAACCATGAAGCGGCACACCCACCTCCTGGTAGCGGCGGCCTGCACGGCCGCGCTCACCCTCACCGCCTGCTCCGCCTCCGACGACGCGCTCTCCGGCGCCGGCGCCGGAAACACCGGCGCGGCGAACGACGGGCCGGCCGTGGACGGCGGCACGCTCAAGATCGGCCTGGACCGGCCGTTCGCCAAGCTCGACCCGGCCGACGGCACCCTGACCTCGATGCCGATGATGGTCCTCGCCAACGCCCTGTACGACCCGCTGATGGTCAACGGCGACAACGGCGCCGTCCAGCCCTACCTCGCCAAGTCCTTCACCCCCAACGCGGACGCCACGGTCTGGACCCTCGACCTGCACGAGGGCGTGAAGTTCAGCGACGGCAAGCCGCTGGACGCCCAGGCCGTCGCCGACCACGTCACCCGGCTCGCCAAGCCGGAGAGCAAGTGCGCCTGCGCCATCGACGCAGCCACCATCGGCGCCACCACCGTCTCCGGCCCGACCACCCTCACCTTCACCCTCAAGGCGCCCGACGCCGCCTTCCCCAACCTGTTCACCCGCTCCCTCGGCTACGTCTCCGAGGCCCCGGCCGGCGACTCCCCCGCCGTCGGCTCCGGCCCGTACACCGTGGAGAGCGTGCAGCCCGGAGTCTCCGTCACCCTCGCCCGCAACCCCGCGTACTGGGGCGCCAAGGGCCACGCCGACAAGCTCGTCTACCGGGTGCTCACCGACACCGACAGCCGCTACCAGTCGCTGCGCTCCGGCGACACCGACCTGATCTGGACCGAGACGCCCGGCCAGCTCAAGCAGGCCGCCGCCGACGGGCTGCGCAGCGCCACCGGGCCCGGCGGCACCACCACCATCGTCTTCAACACCACGTCGGCGCCCTTCGACGACGTACGGGTCCGCCGGGCCGTGCAGTACGCGATCGACCGCGAGGCCCTGGAGAAGGTCGTCTCCCTCGACCAGGGCGCCGTCTCGGACGGCCCGATCGGCTCCCGCTCCCCGTACCGCACCGCCGCCGAGTACCCGGCCCACGACGTGGCCAAGGCCCGGGCCCTGCTCGCCGAGTCCGGCCACCCCGACCTCGCCTTCGACTACCTCGTCGACAGCCGCCCCGAGGGCCAGCAGCGCGCCACCGTGCTCCAGCAGATGCTCGGCGAGGCCGGGATCAAGGTGACCATCAAGCCGCTCGACGCCACTGGCCTGGGCACCGCGATGCTCCAGCGCAAGTTCCAGGTGATCGACTTCCCCACCAGCATGTTCGGCGACACCGACACCGCGCTCACCAGCCTCTACCTTCCCAACTCGCCGTACAACTTCATGAGTTGGTCCGACCCGGAGACCTCGAAGACGATCGCCGAGGGCCGCGCCTCGACCGACACCGCCAAGCGTGCGGCCGCCTACCAGCAGGCCGCCCGGCGGGTCGTCAGCGAGGTGCCGATGGCCTTCCTCACCGAGAACACCGTCGGCTTCCTCGGCTCCGCCAAGGTCGGCGGACTGCCCGACCTGTCCAAGCGCACCGTCCTCAACGTCTCCCCCGCCCCCCTGTGGGTGAAGCGATGACCCCCCGCACCCGCACCGCGCTGCGCCACGGCGGGCGGCTCGGCCGCGCCGCGGCCGTGCTGCTGCTGGTCACCGTCGCCGCCCTGTACCTGCCCCACCTGATGCCGGGCTCCCCCGCCGTCGCCGCCCTCGGCCCCACCGCCACCCCCGAGCAGATCTCCGCCTACGAGGCCGGGCTCGGCCTGGACCGCAACCTGCTCGCCGCCACCTGGCAGTGGATCGCCGACGCCCTGCACGGCGACCTCGGCCACTCGCTGTCCACCGGAGCCGCCGTCACCACCGAACTCGCCGACCGCATCCCCGTCACCCTCGAACTCTTCCTCGCCGCCCAGCTGGTGGCACTCGCCCTGGCCGTGCCCGTCGCCCTGCTCTCCGCCTGGCGCCCCGGCGGCACCTTCGACCGGATCGCCACCGCCGGCACCTTCGGCTGGCTCGCCGTCCCCGGCTTCGCCCTCGGCCTGCTGCTCATCTGGATCGCCGCCGTCCAACTGCGCGTCCTGCCCGCCACCGGCTGGACCCCGTTCACCGAGGACCCGGCCGAAAACCTGCGCCACCTGGTGCTGCCCGCCCTCACCCTCGGCCTCACCGAGGCCGCCGTGTTCACCCGCACCCTGCGCGGACAACTGCTCGACACCCTCGACCAGCCGTACATCGCCGCCGCCCGCAGCCGCGGCATGGGCACCACCCGGTTGCTGCTGCGCCGCGCCCTGCGTCCCTCCAGCCTGCCGCTGGTCACCCTAGTCGGCATCGGCATCGGCACCTCGCTGGGCGGCTCGGTGCTGGTCGAGTCGCTGTTCGCGGTGCCCGGCGTCGGCAGCCTGGCCGCCGGGGCCATCTCCGGCCGGGACTTCCCCGTCGTCCAGGCCGTGGTGGTGGTCAGCGCCGTCGGCGTGGTCGCGGCCACCTTCGCGGTCGACCTGCTGTACCGCACGATCGACCCGAGGATCGCCCATGAGCACCGCTGAGACCACCGCCGTGACCGCCGAGGCGGCCCCGGCGCGCACCGCCCGCCGGCGGCCCCCCGCCGGCGTCCTCGCCGCCGGGGCCTGGCTGGCCGTGGTCGCCCTCGCCGCCCTGCTGCTGCCCCTGCTGCCCGGCTTCGACCCGCTGCACGGCGACTTCGCCCACCCCGCCGCCGCCCCCGGCCCCGGCCACTGGCTGGGCACCGACAGCGCCGGACGGGACGTCCTGCAGCGCACCGTCGCCGGCGCCCGCGCCTCCTTCACCGTCGCCGCCCTCACCATCCTGGTCGGCCTGCTCGGCGGCGGAACGCTCGGCCTCGCCGCCGGCTGGTTCCGCGGCCCGCTCGACAAGGCGATCGGCTTCGCGACCGACCTGCTGATGTCCGTACCCAGCCTGATCCTGGTGATGATCGTGGTCTCGCTGCGCGGCCCCAGCCTCACCGTGATCGGCACACTGATCGGGCTGTTCACCGTCCCCCACTTCACCCGGGTGGTGCGCGCCGTCGTGCTCTCGCTCAGCGAGCGCGGCTTCGTCCAGGCCGCCCGCATGCTCGGCACCGCCCCGCTGCGCATCCTGCGCCGCGACATCGTCCCGCACGTCGTGCCGGCCGCCCTCACCTTCGCCTTCACCGCCACCACCGTCGCCATCGTCGCCGAGGGCTCGCTCAGCTTCCTCGGCTTCGGACTGCGCCCGCCGGAGCCCTCCTGGGGCGGCATCATCGCCGAGGGGCGCACGGCCCTCGGCACCGCGCCGTGGATCTCGCTGGCACCCGCGGCCGTGCTCTGCCTGACCGTCCTCGCCCTCAACTACCTCGGGGAGCACCTGCGTTCGGGTGGCCCCGCCGGCCCGAAGGGAGCGCGCGGATGACCTCCGCCCCCGACCTCGACTCCCCTGCCCTTGCCGTCCCGGCGCTCGACGAACCTGCCCTCGACGTCCCGGTGCTCGACGTCCGCTCGCTGGACACCGTCCTGCACACCCCCGACGGCCGCGCCCTGCACGTCCTGCACGGCGTCAGCCTCACCATCGCGGCCGGCGAGTGCCTCGGCGTGGTCGGCGAGTCCGGCTCCGGCAAGTCCGTGCTCGCCCGCGCCGTCCTCGGCGTCGAGTCCCGCACCACCAAGGCCGTCGCCACCGGCGAGATCCGACTGAACGGCGAGGACCTGCTCGCCGCCTCCCGCACCCGCCGCGCCGAACTGCTCGGCACCGGCATCGCCATGGTCCACCAGGACCCGATGACCTCGCTCAACCCGGTGGTCCGGATCGCCGACCAGGTCACCGAGTCCCTCACCAACCGGCGCCGGCTCTCCCGGCGCGAACGGCTGCGCACCGCCACCGAGTTGCTCGCCGCCGTCGACGTCCCCGACCCCGCCCGGCGGGCCCGCGCCCACCCGCACGAGCTCTCCGGCGGCCTGCGCCAGCGCGTCGGCATCGCCGCCGCCCTGGCCGGCGAACCCGCCCTGCTGCTCGCCGACGAACCCACCACCGCCCTCGACGTCACCGTCCAGCGCACCGTCCTCGACCTGCTCGACCAGCACCGGCGCAGCCGCGGCCTCGCCACCCTGCTGATCACCCACGACATCGGTCTGCTGTACGGGCGGGCCCGCCGGATCGCCGTCATGTACGGCGGCCGGATCGTGGAGACCGGCCCCACCGAGGCCGTCACCCGCCACCCCCGCCACCCCTACACCGCGGCCCTGCTGCGCTCCGTACCGCGGGTCACCGGCCCGCTGCGCCGTACCCTGCCCGCGATCCCCGGCTCGCCGCCCGACCTCACCCGGCCCACCCCCGGCTGCCCCTTCGCCCCGCGCTGCGAACTGGCGACGGACCTCTGCACCACGACCGCGCCCCCCACCCACACCGCGGCGGACGGCCACACCGCCGCCTGCCACTTCCCGCTCACCGCGCCATCTGACGCGCCTTCGTCCTCGCATTCGTCCTCCCCTTCGCCCTCGCCCTCGTCCTCGCCCGATTCCTCGCCCGACGAACTGGAGCCCGCGGCGTGACCACCGCCCCCGACGCCGCTGCCCCCGCAGCCGTCACCCCCGACGCCGCCGCTCCCGGAACGGCCGTCCTGGAGGCCACCGGCCTCAGCGTCGTCCACCGCACCCGCTCCGGCCCGCTGCACGCCGTCAGCGGCGTCGACCTGGCCCTCCACCCGCGCCGCACCCTCGCCCTGGTCGGCGAGTCCGGCTCCGGCAAGAGCAGCATCGCCAAGGCCCTGCTGCGGCTGCCCCCGCCCACCACCGGCACCGTCACCCTCGACGGCACCGACCTCGCCACCCTCTCCCCGCGCGCCCTGCGAGCCGTCCGGCCCCGCCTCCAGATGGTGTTCCAGGACCCGCTCTCCTCCCTCAACCCGCACCGCCGGGTCCGCGACCTGGTCGCCGAACCCCTCGACGCCCATCCCGACCCGGCCCGCGACCGCGAGCAGGTCGTCACCGAGCAGCTGTCGGCCGTCGGCCTGCCGCCCGCCCTGTTCGGCGACCGCCGCCCCCACCAGCTCTCCGGCGGGCAGGCCCAACGCGTCGCCATCGCCCGGGCCCTGGCCGCCGGACCGCGCGTCCTGATCGCCGACGAGGCGGTCTCCGCCCTCGACGTCTCGGCCCAGGCCACCGTGCTCAACCTGCTGCGCGGGCTCACCGAGGAACGCGGACTGGCCGGCCTCTTCATCTCCCACGACCTCGGCGTGGTCCGCGCGGTGAGCGACGAGGTGGCCGTGCTCCAACTCGGCCGCATCTGCGAACGCGGCCCCACCGAAGCCGTCCTCGCCGCCCCGGCCCACCCCTACACCGCCGCCCTGCTCGCCGCCGTCCCCGAACCCGGCCGCCCGCTGCGCGACACCGGCCTCCTCCCCACCGACCCGCCCTCCCCCCTCGCCCCGCCCAGCGGCTGCCGCTTCCGCACCCGCTGCCCCCTGGCCGACACCCGCTGCGCCACCGAGGAACCGCAGCTGCGGGAGGTGGCACCAGGCCGCACGGTGGCCTGCCACCGACCGCTGATCGACGCTGCCACAGCGTCCTGACCAGCCGGACGCACCACGGGCCCCCGGGCCGGGAGCCCCACTCCCGCCCCAGGGGCCCGTTCTGTTCCGTTCCGTTCCGACCGCGGACGGGCCGGCGTCCAGGGCGCGCCGTCGGCGGAAGCGACGGACGACGCCCCTGCCGGGCTGTCACCTGGCAGGGGCAAGGCCTTCGCGCCCCGTTCGCACCCCTTCACGCCGGTGACGATTCGCGTACGCAGCCTTACCGTTGGCTGCGATCACGGGCCGCACCCGGCGACCCGGCGTACCGGAGGTCCCATCATGCGACGCCTCGTCACGACGATCGGTACCCTCATCGCCGCGGGGACGCTGGCCGTGGCCGTCCCCACGTCCGCCCAGGCCGCCACGGGCACCCTGACGTTCTACAACGTGATCTTCCCCGACGGGTCGGGCAGCGGCCCGGACGTACCGTACCTCGACCCGGCCCCCGGCTGCTACGACGTCCCGAGGGAGGCGCACGGGCCCCTGTCAGGCGTGAACAACGCGACGGACAGCACGGTCCGCTTCTACTGGGGCGAGGACTGCACCGGCGGATCGCTGTTCAGCGTGTCGGCCGGCCGTTCGGTCAGGTTCAACTCGCACCCGCGCTCCTTCAGGGTCGAGAGCTGACCGCAGACCCGAACGCAGCCACTCCGGCCCCCGCGGCCGAAACGCGGGCAACTCGGAGACAGAACCGGCCAGTTGGACAGCGACGACGCCGCTGTCCACACCGTCCGATCTGCGGCAACGAGAGCAAGCCGACCGAGCCGGGCGGCCCGGCTGGAGCCTCACCATGTAGTTGTCGGGCGTCTCGTCGTAGCACGTGGCCAGGCTCCGCCACGCTCGGATCCCGTGGGAGACCGGTTTCCCGCCCGCGCTGCCGCGCCTCTTTCGGTACGTCCCGGTCAGACAGCGGAGAGGTGCAGCTTGAACGGCGAACCGTTGGAGCTGGGCGTCCAGCCGTTCGACCGCCCGGCCCGAATACCTGCGGCGACTTCGCGCGGCAGGACGACCTCAGCCGGCAGCATGTTCGGTTCGAGCACGGCCGGCCGACCGGTCTCCACGACGAGCGTCGTTCCGGGACAGGCCGCGTCCTCCACCATGTAACCCAAGGTGATGCCGTCGTAGTCGCAGCACGGTTTCCTGCTCACTCGCCAGCGGTACTCGACGCCGTCGACGACAATACGACGGGACCCTTTCTTCGCCAGTGCCACTCTTTGCCCTTCGGCCTTCGACTGCTCGTATATGTGAATCGCCAGTCTCCCTGTACGGCACACGCGTGTCACCGGGTTTGGCCCAGAGCTGATCACGCAAGGCCGAGGAGCGCGAGGGGGCGGTGTGCGTCGCGCGCGTTGCGGCGGAGGCCGGCCGCAATGTTCCTGACGCCGCTCAGCCGTAGGGCTCCAACAGCGAGATTGCGCCAGGTCGCCATGGCGCGGGGGCGTTCCCGGTCCGCAGTTGGGAGGCGTCCTCGGCGAAGGTCGTGTCGCGGACGTGGTGCAGGGCCTCGATCTTCCAGTGGTTCCGGATCAGTTGCGCGAGCTGGGCGGGAGTGGCCTGTTCGGCGGTCAGGCTGGTGACCGCGCAGATGGTCGCGATGGTGGTCTTGCCGGTCTTGCGGTCGGTGCGGCGGCGCTTGACCTGGACCGCCTGGCAGGCGCCGGGGAAAAGCAGGTTGTTGACAGTGGCGACCTTGATCCGGCGGATCTCGGAGCGGCCATGTCCCGTTCCCCGGGTACGTCCCTGGAGTGGAATGTCCTTCCGTCGAACAACCCGGCCAGCGGCTATTGGGGGGCTGGCCAAGGCGCCTGCGACACCCACCCGGGGCAACATCCCGGTCTCGCTCGTCGTCGAGTAGTCGCGGGGATTTCTGAACGGCGGGCGACCGCAGGCCCCTTCGGCCTGTCGGCCGCCCGTCGTCCGCGTTCGCGCCCACGGCGGCGCTACGACAGCGATGGCGCTACGACAGCGGCAGCGCCCGTCTGAGCGCACCGAAGGCCTCGTCCAACAGGGCCCGATGGTCGGGGTCGACCGCCGCCGCGCTCTCCCCCACCCCGGCGCAGGGGTCAGTTCTCGGGTGGTGGGGCGGCGGCGAGGAGTTCACGCTTCACGTGCTCGTAGTCGGCCCGGGCCCGCGGGTCGCCGTGGTCGTAGTCGGCCCAGAAGCCGGGGCGCTGCCAACGGGCGTCCGCGAGGCGGGTACTGCCGCCGTCGATGACCAGGGTCCAGCCAGGTGGTATTCGGGTGTCCACTGTCTCGAAGTGGGCGGGGTCCCAGAGCAGTCCGGGATCGGGCACCTCGGGGCCGAGCACGCGAATCTGGCAATCGATGTCGTATGCGACCATCTCCGCAACCGGGTAGACACCGCCCACCCGGATCCCGTCGAACTCCGCGACCGGAACGTCGGCCGCGGGGTGGATGATCTGCAGGCATCTGACTCTCATGAGAGCAGTCTCGCCCCGGCCGGTCCCCGGCCGTTGTCCGGGGCGCCGCGACGGATCCAGCGAGGCGACCAGGCTCTGCCTCGGGAACAGGCGCGGCCGGCCCGGACCGGATCATCCGAGATGACGGACGAATCGGACCGGATCACCTGAGACAGGGACCGGATCGATGGACACGGGGCACTGGTCGAGCCCGGCAAGCGGTGGGATTCTCACCGAGCGCGGCAGCTTCGGCGCGCGAGTCAGCTCCAGTAGCTGCCGCTGATCGCTGCTGCCTCCCACCTCTGGAGCTTGAGTCGCTGCCTGCAGGAGGTGGTGGCTGCCGTCGCCCAGTCCCGGAAGGCTTCGGAGTCTCCTGCCAGTCCGTGGAGTTGCCGGGCGCAGTCCTGAGCTTGGACCGTCCAAGGCGCGAAGGCATCCTCGGCCAGGACCTGGTCGAGGCGATACCGCGCGATGGAGGTATCACCAGATAGCCCGGCAGCGATCCCGGCGTGGTAGTTGCCCCAGTAGCCAGCGTACGGGTCAATCTGCACAGTCGGGTACGCGCGAACGTGCACCGGTGCGGGTGGCGGTCCCTGGGCGGAGGGCGCCGGGTAGGTTGATCGTTTGTGCGTTCGGGCGGTTCAGCCCGCCACCACGGTTCGGAAGAACAGCCGACGGAATTGTTTCGTGCCGGATGTCGAGGACCTGTGCCCGGCTCCGACTGAGGGGTGCAAGCGCGCCGAGTGGGCGCGCGGGACACAAGGGGACACCTGATGAAGTACGTTGCGATGATCTACGGCAACCAGGCCAAGTGGGACTCCTTCCCGGCCGATGCCTGGCCCGAGGCGATCGCCAAGCAGGACGCGTTCAACAGGAAGTACCGCGACAGCGGTGAACTGCTGGGCGCCTACGGCCTGGCGGACGCGGCCAACGCGCAGCTGGTGCGCCGAAAGGACGGCGTCCCGGCGGTCACCGACGGGCCGTACCTGGAGACCAAGGAGTACATCGCCAGCTTCTACATGCTGGACTGCGAGTCCCTGGAGCGCGCGCAGGAGATCGCCGCCGACATGCCCTTCGCGGACATCGAGCCGGTCGAGCTGTGGCCGGTGCTGCACGACGCCGCGACGGACCTGTGACCGAGAGGCCCGGCGTCGAGGACCTGCTGCGCGAACTGGCGCCGCAGGTCCTCGGCGCGCTCATCCGCCGGTACGGCGTCTTCGACGCATGCGAGGACGCCGTCCAGGAGGCGCTGCTGGCCGCCGCCCTCCAGTGGCCCGCCGAGGGAACGCCGGACAATCCCCGGGGATGGCTGGTCACCATCGCTTCCCGCCGGCTGGTCGACCAGGTCCGCAGTGAGCAGGCGCGCCGGCGCCGCGAGGACCGGATCGCCCTGGCCACTCCGCAGGCCGAGCTGCTGAGCCGCGCCGCCGACGCCGAACCGGACACGGACCGGGACGACTCCCTGGCGCTACTGTTCCTGTGCTGCCACCCGGCACTGTCCGAGCCCAGCCGGATCGCCCTGACACTGCGCGCGATCGGCGGCCTGACCACCGCCCAGATCGCCGCGGCCTTCCTCGTCCCCGAGGCGACCATGGCCCAGCGCATCAGCCGCGCCAAACAAACCGTCAAAACCTCCGCCACCCCGCTGTGCATGCCGAGGGCAGCCGACCGGGCCGAACGGCTGGAGGCGGTGCTCCACGTGCTGTACCTGATCTTCAACGAGGGCTACACCGCCACCGACGGCGCCGACCTGACCGCGCCGGCCCTGTCGGCCGAGGCGATCCGGCTCACCCACCTGCTGCACCGCCTGCTGCCCGACCACACCGAAACGGCCGGGCTGCTTGCCCTGATGCTGCTCACCGACGCGCGCCGCCCCGCCCGCACCGGACCCGACGGCGACCTGGTGCCGCTGGCCGAGCAGGACCGCACCCGCTGGAACCGCCGGCTTGTCGCGGAGGGCCTCGACCTGATCAGCCGCACCCTGCCCCGCGGACAGGTGGGCCCGTACCAACTGCAGGCGGCCATCGCCGCCGTCCACGACGAGGCCGAGCACGTCGACGCCACCGACTGGCCGCAGATCCTCACCCTCTACGACCTGCTGGAGCACCTCGCACCGAACCCGATGGTCACCCTCAACCGCGCGGTAGCCGTCGCCATGGTGCACGGACCCGCTGCCGGACTCGACCTGCTGGCGGCACTGGAATCCGACAAACGGACGGCCCGCCACCACCGCCTGCTCGCCGCCCGCGCCCACTTCCTGGAACAGCTCGGCGACCTCGACGCAGCGGCCCACGCCTATCGCGAGGCAGCCCGACGCGCCACCAGCACACCGGAACGACGCCACCTCACAACCCGCGCGGCACGCCTCGCCCCCGAGCAGAACTGACCGGCAAAGCCGAACCACCAACGGAACTCGGGCACCACCGCTGTGCACGTTCGGCTGTACTCGCCTGTGCACATTCAGGTGTACGCCGACGAGGCGTCCACGGTGAGGCGCCAGTGCGCGAACATGCAGGGATATCGCTGGGCGATCTCCCGCAGTTTCGCGATGGCCTTCCGCTTGGCCTTGAGCCGCTTGTACTTCTGGCGGATCCAGCGCACCAGGTAGGCGTTGATGCGCATCAAGAAGGGATGCAGCTCCCACGGCCGGAAGCGGCCGAAGTAGTTGATCCAGCCCGCCACCATGGGGTTGACCCATCGGGCGAGCTCATTGACGGAAAGATCGGAGCGGGTGTGCAGCTGCCAGGAGCGCACCTCCCGGCCGATCCTCGCCAGAGCGTCCTGGCTGACCGCCGGCTCGAACGACAGGAAGAGCCTGCCGTGCCGAGTCCGGTTTCGCCTGGCGCGGAACGTGTACCCGAGGAACGTGAACGCCTCGTGCTCGTAGGAGCCTTGGCGGGATCCGTTCTTGCAGTACACGATCCGGGTCCTGTCCGGGTGCAGACGCAGCCCGACCTCGACCGTCCTGTCCGTGAGCGCGGCCAGCACCTCACGGGCCTGGCGCTCGGTGACGCAGTGCAGCACCGCATCGTCCGCATAGCGTTCGAACCAGACGGCCTCCACCGTGCGACTTGGGAATGACCACCGCGCGCACCGGAGGTGGAAAGCAGGAGCCCGACGACATCCGGTTCCAGACCTTGTACAGATTGTTCTGAAGGTCCTTCTCGAAGTCGGCGATGCTCTGCCCGTCCACCCCAGGAGCGCCCTTGTTCGCCCTGACTTCCTCCCACGCCCCCTTGACTTCCCACTTCGAAATATCAAACGGCTTGACCTGAGACTTCAACTGGCCCATCGAACTCCTCCCGGAGAACATCCGGTTGATGCGATCAACACAGTCACGAACGACCCGGCCCCTTCGCTCCACCCCCGTTACAGGGGCTTCACCGCTACTACGGGCCGGTCCGCCAGCAGGACCCGCGTCGGTACTCGACCCCTCGCAGTGTCCGCTGCTTGGGGCACTCCCTCTCGCCCACCGCTGTGCGGCGGGCAGTATCGGACCTGCCTTCTCCTGTTCCATGCGGAAGCCGCAGACCGAACTCACGTCGCCTACATACCGGACACCACCTGGCCAATAGGCGAACACCCGCCAGGCTCATCCCGGAGTTCGTCTCACACCCCGGTTCTGATGTCATCTGTCTGTCTTTCGACACGTCAGCAGCGATTCACTTGCGTTCGTCTTCCCGGTCCCCACCTGACGCCTCTTACGACACCTTTTCCTCATCGCTCACCACGACGGTCTTCAGCCAACGCAGCATGAGGTGGTTTGGAGCCTCCCCCCGCAGGGCGACTCCGAAGGGCCAAAACCTTCATCATCCGCACAGCACCATTCCTGGAAGCTGTCCTACAACCAACTCCCTTTCATGTTCAGGACACAAGAGACGGGACAACCCTCGCTGCCACTGAAAAGGATCTTGGCCGTGTCGGTCAGTTCGGGATGGACGGCAGCACGGCGACAGCCGAGAGAGCGAACGGCAGGCCCTGGTTCTCGACGAAGACGGCGTCGCGGACAGCCTGCGCGATGACGGGGTGGGTGGGGGCGTCGAGGTAGCGGGCGGTGGAGTCGAGCGGGGCGATGCGGCGTTCGGCGATCAGGTTGCGCAGGGCACCGGGGAGGTTGTCCAGGCTGTCGCGCACCTCCCTCAGGCCGAAGGTGTTGGCCAGCCCTACCGCCGCGGACCGGGCCTTGAGTAGGTTGGTCGGCAGGTTCTGGGCGGTGGCCTTGGCCAGGTAGTAGGTGACGGGCTGGATCGCCCAAGCCAGCGCCGTGTGCGGGTCGCCGTCGTCGGGGCCGGGCGGCCCGAAGGCGCCCGGGCCGAGGTTGAGGCCGTCGCCTCGATGTGGATGGCGTCGGCGAGGCGACACAGGATCGGCTCCACCGCGGTCCGGGCAGCCGACACGTCAGCCGGAGTGGCGACGACGGGGATCAGGTCGAGGTCTGAGGTGATGTGTCCGCTGCGCCCGGTGCGGTGGTCGCCGCGGGCGAGGGAGCCGGACAGCGCCACCGACATCCCGGTCACGCCGTCGAATTCGCGGGCCAGCTGTTGGAGAAGCAGGGGCAGGTCGTGGGATTTCACGGCGTTCCTCGGGTTCCAGGGTCGCCACGATCCGATGTGGACCCGCCAGGCCGGGTTCCGGGCCGGTCGGAGCCCGGAGCCCCGTGATCGGGCAGCGAGTGGCCGAGGAAGCGCCGGTGGCTGGCTGACGTCCCCGCCAACGCCCGAAGGGCGGCCCCGGCCGGGTGGCTGGGACCGCCCTTCGGGCGTTGTTGGTGCTGGTGGTTCAGCAGCCGCACTCCTCGCCGCGCCAGGCCTCGATGCCCTCGCGCACCGCGAGGCCGGCCACCAGGAGGCCGACGACGGGGTCGAGCCACCACAGGCCGAACAGCGTGTTGGCGAGCAGGCCGACCAGGACGGCGGCGGCCAGGTAGGCGCACAGCAGATTCTGGGTGCCCTCGCCGGAGGTGGCGCCGGAGTCGAGGATCTTGCCAAGGCGGCGCTTGGCCCGGCCCAGCAGCGGCATCACGATCAGCGAGGACGCCGACAGCGCGATGCCGAGCCAGCTGGTCGACGGCTTCTCGCCCGCGATCAGGGTCGAGATCGCGTCGTAGGCGATGTAGGGGGCGAGCAGGAAGAAGGTGACCGCCACGGCCTTCTGGGCCTTGCCCTCAGCGTCCTCGGACAGGGTCCGGGAGCCGCTGAACCGCCAGACGATGATCACCGAGGCCAAGCCCTCGATCACGGAGTCCAGGCCGAAGCCGAGCAACGCAACGGAGGAGGCCAGCACCGCGGCGACGATGGCGACCGCGCCCTCGGCGGCCATGTAGGCCAGGGACAGCCAGGACAGCAGCTTGGCCTTGCGGGCGGCGGCGTGCCAGGCGTCGTCCCGCTCGATGGGCGGGCGGCAGCAGGCGTCGGTGCAGCTGGGCTCGCAGTGGCAGCCGCCGGGTTCCTCGGCGATGGTCAGCTCCTCGACGCTGGTCTCGGGGGCGCTCATTCGCCTGCTCCGTCCGGGGTGCCGTAGGTGGGGCAGAGGGCGACCGCGTCGCCGGTCGCGGCCAGCACGGTTTCGGCCGCCGCGAGCAGGTCGACCAGGGACGGCTGGGTCAGTGTGAAGACCGAGGCCCGGCCGACCGGGCGGGAGTCGACGAGTCCGCACTCGCGCAGGCACGCCAGGTGCTTGGAGACCGTGGACTGGGCCAGGCCGAGCTGCTCGACCAGGTCGACCACGCGGGCCTCGCTCACCGCGAGGTGGCGCAAGATCGCCAGGCGGGCCGGATCGCCGAGCGAGCGGAACAGGGCCGCCGCCGGCGCGAGCTCCACCCGGTCGACAGTCGGAGAGGGAGTTGTCATCGTCACATGACGATGTTATCGGATGTCCTGCCTCAATTGATCTTTGTCGGCGGGATGGCGCCTGAACTGGGCTGATGCAACGGGATGTGAGAGCAGGCAAGCTGACTGGTCTCACATCCCGTTGTCGCTCAGGCGGGTTTGCCGCCGAGTTTCTCGGGTTCGGTTGCCGCTGGCCTGTGTCTGCGCACACGGTTGTTGGTCGTCGTGCCGGTCGGTCTGGTCCGCCGCAAGAGACTACTGTGGGGAAGGATTTGCACAATCTGACGGACCGCCAGAAGAGGCGGGGGCGAGCATGCGTTCCGCAGCTCCTGCGACCAGGTGCTGCCGCCCATTCCACCAGCAGTCCACACAGACCACCCACACGAGGAGAAGTCACCTATGTCAGAGGAGACAGCCGAGGCGGCAGCCGACGAGCCGTTCCTGATGTCCGTCGTGGACGTCCACTCTCCCTCGGGGGGCGGAAGCGTTGTACGGGGCCGCATCGAACTCGGCAGCGTCAAGGCGGGGGACGAAGTCGAGATCGTCGGCGGTGGCAAGTCCCTCGTGGCCAAATGTGCAGGGGTCGAGGTGGACCGTACGGCCAACGGAGAACAGGACGGGAAGGCCGTGGCCGTGCTGCTGCGTGACGTGGCCGCCAAGGACATCGAACCGGGCCAGGTCCTGGCCAAGCCGGGCAGCTTCACCGCACGCACCACCTTCAAGGCCAACGTCTACGTGCTGAGCGCGGACGAAGGCGGCCGCGACGTCTCCATCACCACGGGATATCGGCCCAAGTTCGTCATTCGCGAAGACATCATCGACGGATCCATCAAGCTACCGGACGGGATTGAAAGGGCAACGCCCGGCGAGAGCACCGACCTGACTGCCACTCTGGACCGCGGGATTGTCTTGGTGAAGGGCCTGCGCTTCTCGTTCCAGCACGGCCCAGGAATCGTGGCGAATGGAGCCGTTACCGAGGTCATCTCGTAGGTGCAGGGCCGCGTTCGTGCTCCGGTCGGCATCCGCCCCGAAGGCCTTCACCGTCACGGCCTGGCGCTTGAAGTGAACGAAGCCACGTAGCAGACGGTGGCCAGGCTGTCTCAGGTTTCGTTGTCGGCCACCGGCGGATCCGGCAACGGAACCTGAGACAGCGACACCGAGAGGTGAGACGCGACCCCATGGGCTCACCTTGGCTGGACCCCTTCGGAGTCCACGACGAAGACGACCCGGAGCGCGAAGAACGCCTTCACCACCGTGGTGGTGAAGGCGTTGACGCAGGACCCACACCCACTACTCGTCGACGCGCGGCCCCCGCCCTTGAAGTATCGACCGGCGCGGCCGGTGGAGGTCAGTGGTCGCCGAAGAAGATCTCCCGGACCTCGCGCACCGCGTAGAAGGCGATCACGAACCCGCTGGCGGGGTCGGCCCACCACCAGCCGAGCGTGCTGTTGAGGACCAGGCCGACCGGCCGGGCACCGTCGGGATCGCGGCGGCGGTCTGATTCAGGAGGTCAGCGTCTTGCTCGCCAGCACCTTCCCCTGGGCGTCGTACGCGGCGAGCTTGACGCCTTCGAACGGGTATGCCGTCGAACCGTTGGGGGTCTTGCGGCTGGGCGGCCCCCAGACATAGCCGCTGGCGTAGCCCGGGTTGCCGGGAAGTGAGGCAACGGTGGCCCAGGACACCTGGCCGTCCATCTCGATGGTCATCCGGGCCACCCGCCCGGGCCCGTGGTAGATGAGGTTGTACAGACCCTCCTGGTACTGCGGGGGGTTCCCGTAGTACTGCATGACGATCTCGGTCGCTCCGCCCGCCCAGGAGTGCCCGCCGCACCCCGGACCGCTGCGGTAGGCGGGGGCGTCGTGGATGCAGATCTCCTGGTCGTTCAGTTGCATCCACCAGTCCTGGCGGCCCAACGACAGTTGCTGGCCGGGCTCCACCACCACGGCCTCGGGAGCCGGCCCCTCCGGTACGGCCAGGGCCTGCGAGGCCGGCCCGACGGTCTGGACCGCGCGCTGCGCGGACAGTACCGCGCCCGTGCCGGCCACCACCGCGAGCGCGGCCACCACAGCCGACGCGCCCATCGCCACCCGGCGCCCGCGCTGCTGCTTGCGCACCTGGACGTGCACGGGTCCGGCAGACCAGTCCGCCACCGCGACCCGGGCCGCTTCATCTCGCAGAGCGCCGCGCATCATGTTCTCGGTGTCCATCACCTGTTGTCTCCGTTCGTGCCGTCGCTCGTTGAACCGGTGTCCGCCGCATACGGGGCCAGCGCCGGGTGTCCGCGCAGTTTCGCCAGGCCTCGGCTGGCCTGGCTCTTGACGTTGCCCAGCGAGCAGCCGAGCGCTTCGGCGACCTGGTACTCGCTCATGTCCTCCCAGTAGCGCAGGACGACCACGGCCCGCTGGCGCTGCGGCAGTTCCGCCAGCGCCTGGAGCAGCACCGAGCGTTCCTCGACGTCGTGGTGGCCACCGCCCGCGGTGTGCGCCCGATCGGGCAGGACGGGCATGAGCAGTTGCCTGACCCGGCGCCGCCGGTGACGGCTCAGGTTGTTGTTCACCAGGGCCCGGCGGATATAGGCGTCCGGCTCCTCCAGGCGGCTGATCCGGGACCAGTTCCTGAAGACCTTCGCGAAAGTCGCCTGCACCACGTCCTCGGCCTCGTGGTAGTCGCCGGTGAGCAGGTAGGCGGTGCGCACCAACTGCCGCCAGCGCGCGGCGGCGAACCCCTCGAAGTCAAGCTCCCGCAGGCCGGGGCCGCCCGCGGAAGCCGGTGCCGTGACGGACGGGGGCGGGTCCTCTACTGGGATGTGCAATACGCTCACGGTCATCCGATTCCTCTTCGCGTCCGTGCGACGACCCGACCGGGCCATCGCTCTGCCCTACTCACCGCCGCGCCACCGAGAAGGTTGCACACGGGCGCCGACAGCTGGTGCACGGCGAGTCGGTGGTCTCGGCGCCGGGGCCGGGGGCCCCGGCGGCGCGTATCAGGCGGTCGAGGTGATGGCTCGGGTGACGGCCGTGATCGGCGGGGTCGGGCGGCCGGGGAGTCGCGCCACGAGGACCCGGCGGAGCTCGGGAGGTGCGCCTTCGACGTGCAGCAGGCTCACCCCGGGCGGCAGCACCGGGGAGAGCCGGGACGGCACCGTTGTCACCCCGAAGCCGCCGGCGACCAGTTGGAGCTTCGTCAGCCAGTCGCGCGCGCTGTGGACGATGTGCGGCCGTGCGGGCAGGCCGGGCCAGACGCCGAGCAGTGGCTCGGAGTTCGAGGCCGGGGCGGCGATCCACGGGGCGTCGGCCAGTTCGTCGACGTGCACCGCGGTGCGGCCGGCGAACGCTCCGGTCGAAGGCGCCGCCACGACCAGTTCGGTGTCCGCGACGGTCTCGACGTGCAGGCGCGGCGACTCGCCGTCCAAGGGCCGGTGGGGCGGGCGGGACGTCAGGACGGCGAGGTCGATCGAGCCCGCGCGCAGTGCCCGGACCAGGGTGGGGGTGGTGCCCTCGGTCGTCGTGACCGTGATCTGCGGGTCGGTTGCCGCGAGGCGGGCGAGTACGGGAGGCAGGATGGCCGCGCCCGCGCTCAGGAACAGTCCCAGCCGCACCAGTTCGGTCCGCGGGGCGGTGCCGGTGAGGTCGCGCTCGGCCGCCGTCAGGCAGTCCAGGATCGTACGGGCGTGGCGTAGCAGGGTCAGGCCCGCTGGGGTGAGCCGCACCCCGTCGGGGCGGCGTTCGAACAGGGTGGCGCCCGCGCTTCGTTCGAGGGAGGCGGCCTGGCGTGAGACCGCCGACTGGGTGTAGCCGAGCCGGGCGGCTGCGGCGGTGAAGCTGCCGGACTCGGCGATCTGTTGCAGGACCCGCAGGCCCGTGCTGGAGATGTCCATGCGGCATACGCATACCACGGATGCCTGTTCGTCGCTTCCCGCATTCCCCCCGGGCTCCTAGTGTCGATCGCGACGATCGCGACGAACTCGATGAACACGGACGAACGCGGACGAACATGGAGGTCATCACGTGCGAGCAGCAGTCCTGACGCAGTTCGGCGCCCCGCTCACGGTGCGGGAGGTGCCCGACCCCGAGACCGGCGGCGGCGAGGTGGTGGTCGAGGTACTCGCCACCTGCGTGGCCCCGTACGCGGCCGAGGTCTTCAGCGGCGAGCGGAACTACCCCCTGGTCCCTCCCGTCGTGCCCGGGATCGGCGGGGTGGGACGGGTCGTCCACGTGGGCCCGGACGCCACCCGGCTGCGCCCCGGCGACCTGGTGTGGTGCGACTGCACGGTGCGCTCGCGGGACGACGCCCTGACGCCCGACATCACGCTCCAGGGCTGGAGCTCCCGCGGCGAGGGCGGCGCGCGGCTCGCCCGGCACCTGCACGACGGGTCGTTCGCCGAACTCATGCGGGTCCCGACGGAGAACGTCTTCCCGCTGCCCACGGCGGCGGGGGACGACCCGGCGCGCTGGGCCGCGCTCGGCGTGCACGTCATCCCTTACGGCGGGCTGCTGGCCGGCGGGCTCGCAGCCGGTGAGACGCTGCTCGTCAGCGGGGCCACCGGCAACCTCGGCAGCAGTGCGGTCGCGGTCGCGCTCGCCATGGGGGCGGGCCGCGTGGTCGCCCCCGGCCGCAACCGGGCCGCGCTCGACCTCCTCGCCGACCGGTTCGGTCCGCGGGTGCGCCCGGTCCCGCTGAGCGGGGACGAGGCCGGCGACCGCGCGGCGATGTCCGCGGCGGGCGGCGGCCCGATCGACATGGTGATCGACCTGCTGCCGCCGAGCGCACCCAGCTCGGCGGCGCGCACGGCAGCCATGACCGTGCGCGAGTACGGCCGCGTCGTTCTCATGGGCGGCGTCGGCATGCTCGGCGGCGACGACCTCGCGCTCCCGTACCCGTGGATCATGCGCAACTCGGTTACCGTGCGCGGCCAGTGGATGTACCCGCGTACGGCGAACGTCGGCATCATCCGGCTCCTCGCCTCGGGCACCCTGGACCTCGCCCCCGAACGGGTCCGGTCGTTCGGCCTCAGCGCCGTCAACGACGCCGTCACGTACGCCGCCTCACACGGTGGCCCGTTCGACCGCACCGCCCTCACCCCACCGGCTCGCTGACAGGACCGACCGATCTCCCCATGGCAGCGCCACGGCCCAACGCCCGTCAGGAGAACCGGGCCGACGCATCCAGGTGGCTACTGGGCCAGCACTACGGTGAAGACGAAGAGGACGACGGCGAGGGCGATGGTGCACAGCACCGCGACCCTCACGGGCGTCAGCCGGTCCCGGAACCGCTTCTCCGGCAGGACGCGCTGGCTCGGACTGGTGTTGTGCTTCCACCAGTCGACGACCCGCCGGAAGTCGGCGTCGAAGTCCTCCGACGGGTGGAGGTCGCTGGCCATCACAGTGGACATCCAGTGGCGCCGGCCATCGGTGGTGTGGATCCGGGCCACACGTGTGGGCGCGCCGCGGCCTTGGAACTCCGACACGTCGATCCAGGAGATCTGTTGCCAGGAGTAGGTGCGGCCACGGCCGAACCCCCAGCAGATGGTGACTCCGTCGGTGCCGACCCTGCTCCAGTACCGCATGGAGATGAGGCGGCTCGCGGCGGCCAGTACCACGGTCCCGCCGACGAGTAGGAGCATGGGGCCGAGGCCGAGGTGGAACTTCAGGTGGCCGGCGACGAGTTCGACCGTGACGACGATGAGCACCGGCCCGAGATCGGACCAGTCTGGGCGGAATCTGTCTTTTCCCCGGAAGATCAGTTCTTTCACACTGCGCACACTACGCCGCCCTCAACCCGGCCTCGCAGGGGGATGGTTCGACGGCCGCGTAGCTCCCGTCAGGGCCGGTCGAATACCGACAAGTCGGCTGGTACCGCACCTGGTTGTGCCGGCTCGCGCTGAACCTCGCGCTGAACGACGACGCTGCCCGGCTTCCCGGCTTCTCCGAGAATCCGCCCCAGGCCCGGTCAGCCGGCACCGGCGCATCGCCCTGATCCGCAAGGTCGTGATCAGCGACGAGCTCCCGCCCATGGAGGGGGTCGCCACCGCACTGATCCTGCTCTATGCCCAGCCCATCCGGCGGCTGGTCCGGCTCACCCATCCGCGAGGTCCAGCACGAAGCCGATCAGGTCGCACTCCGGCTCGGCGATCCACCCACCCCAGTCCCCGAGCCCTTCACCGGCATACTCCTCAACTACATCCACACCGCACGGCCGAACCGGCCGAACAGCACCGCTCCGGCCAGTGGCTGAAGGGGCCCGGGGTGGTGAAGGTGAGGGTGGCGAAGCGTTGGGCCATGTGCTGGTGGGTAACGGCGTCCGGGTGGAGTTGGTCGGGCAGCGGGAGGCCGGCGGCGTCGGCCGGTCCGTAGAGGTCGCGACCGTCGAGGTAGTGGAGGTTCGGGTCATCGGCGGCCCGCTGTTCGACGATGCGGGCCAGTTCGTCCCGGATGACGCCCAGCGTCAGCTTTCCGCTCGCGCGCTCCGCGGGGTCGCCCGTTGCCCGGAAGCGGAGTTGTCCGGTGCTGAGAGCGGTGAGGTCGATCGTGCTGGGGCCGGGTGTGTCCTCGACCATGGGGCACAGGATGGGCGAGACGACGAGCAGGGGCGTTCGGGGGTGGCCGTCGCGGATGGTGTCGAGGAAGCCGTGGACGGCGGGGGTGAAAGCACGCAGGCGCATCAGGTCGTGGTTGACCACGTTGATGCCGATCTTGACGCTGATCAGGTCGGCGGGGGTGTCCCGCATGGTGCGCGCGGTGAAGGGGTCGAGCAGGGCGCTGCCGCCCAGGCCCAGGTTGATCAGTTCCACGTCGCCGAGGGCAGCGGCCAGGGCGGGCCAGGTGCTGGTGGGGCCGGCGGCGTCGGAGCCGTGGCTGATGGAACTTCCGTGGTGCAGCCACACCTTGCGGCCTCGGTCCGGCACGGGCTCGATGGGGGCGTCGGTCCGCAGTGCGACGAGTTCGGTGGTCTCGTTGTACGGCAGCCAGATCTCGACGTCCTTGGCCCGGTCGGGCAGGTCGCTGAAGCGGAGGGTGCCGGCGGTGCCCGGGAGGCGCTCGGCGGTCCTGGTGGTGATGTCGATGGTCAGCGTGTCGCCGCCGGTCACGACGGCCTGACCGGCCAGACGGCCGTCGACGAGCAGGTCGTAGACGCCGTCCGGGCGCGCCGGGGCACCCACGTAGGCGGTCTTGGTGGGCAGGGTGTCCAGTTCGACGGCGGTGGCCCGGGTGCGGAAGGCCAGCCGTACACCGGAGGGCTGGGACTCTGCCCTGGCCAGCTGCGGGTCGGCGCACTGGGCGCGGGCCCAGGCGGGCAGTCGGTGCGGCAGCAGGCCGCGCTCAGTCTGCTCCAGGTCGAGGGCTCCGCGCAGGAGGTTCGCGGTGATGGGTGTGGTGATCCAGGCGTGCGGATCGTGCTGGTGGTGCATGGTGTCGGCCTGCCCGTCGGGGTTGTCGTGGTGTTGCGATTCATTCGATGGGGGTGCCGGGGGGCGGGGCCCTTCACCAGGCGGCTGTGCAGGGTCTGCTGGGGCTCCGGCCAGGCATCTAGATGTCTAGCCGTCCAGATGCCGCAGATGCTATCCCTCGCCGAGCCGCACCCGGTTGAACAACAGGAGAACTTCACGGATGCGAACCCGGACTGGACCCAGGGCGCCGGATCCGTAGGATTCGCCACGTGCCGACACCACGAAACAACGGTCCGTTGTACCTCCAGTTCGCCCGCGCCATCCAGGAGCGCATCGACACCGGCGAGTACCCCCCGGGCTCCCGACTGCCGAGCGAGCCGGAGCTGTGCGGGCAATTCGGCGCCAACCGATTGACCGTCCGCCAGGCGATCGCCGAGCTCGACCGCGCGGGCGCGATCGAGATCCGGCGGGGGGTCGGCACCTTCGTACGCCGGCCGGTCGTGCGGGCCACGATCGATGTCGACCCGAACAGCGCCCGCCTCGATGTCGGCAGCCAGAGCGTGCCCGTGCCCGTGCGCGGCCTGAAGGGCACCGAGGAACGGGCCGTGGAGGTGTCGGTCGGCTCGGACACGGCGCCCGACCGGCAGGCGGCCGAGCACCTGCGGCTGCCCACGAGCGCGCTGACCCGCATCGACACCGTGATCGTGATCTCCGCCCAGCCCTGGGCCGTGAACAGCTACTGGGTGGCCACGCACCTGCTGCCCACAGGCTTCGCGGAGTCGACGGAGTCGCGGAACACCACGGTGGCGGTGGCCGAGGCGATCGGTATCGAACTTGAATACGACTGGCGCTCGTTCAGCGCGATCGCCGCCGACATCGCCGACGCGCAGCGACTCGACGTCGCGGCCGGCAGTCCGCTGCTCCTGCGCGAGGGGGTCAGCTGCGCACCGGACGGACGGCCGATCCTCTACGTACGCCGGCGGATCTACGGCGAGAACGCCAGCTTCGTCATGCGCTACCGCGAGTGGCGCCAGGCGGACCAGGACTCGGGCAGCGCGGATACCAGCGGCTGAGGCGCACCTCGTTGCGCGGGGACTTCCACCTCCCTCCCGCCACCTCCCTCCCGTCGCAAGTGATCCGGGCCGCATTTGAGGCTGCGACCAAGCGCGACCAGGCGTGACCAGGCGTGACCAGGCCTGACCGGAACAACCGGGACGTCGGGGGCGAGGGCCCGGTGGCCCGGCAGCCTCGGTGAGGCCGCCGGGCCATCGACCCGTTGCGGTCTGCGGCCTCGGACCCTCAGCTGACGCCGGCGGCCCGCAGCGCGGCTTCGACGGCCGCAGCGGAGTGTTGCTGACCGACCGCGTTCGGGTGGAACGGCGCGTAGGCGCCGGCGGGGACGAGCGGCTCGATCCAGCGGGTGGACGTGCTCTGGCAGGCGTCGTGCCCGACGCTCGGGGTGTAGGTGTCGACGTAGGTGGCGTCGTTGCTCTGGGCGGCGTGCCGCAGCATGGAGTTGAGGGCCAGTTCGATGCCGTCGAGGTAGGCGGTGTCCTTGGTGGTGAGGGTCAGTTGCGGCCGGCAGTTGCCGCTCTGCGGCAGGATGTCCGGGTAGCCGACGACGAAGACCTTGGCCTGCGGCGCGAGTCGGTGGATCTGCTGGAGGGCCCCGGCGATGTTCACCTCGTCCGAGGCGATGGCGTCGGCGAAGGTCGATTTGTAGAAGTCCGCGCACGGCGAGCCGATGTCGAACACGGTGAGCGCGTCGATGACCTCGCAGCCGCGGACGGCAGTGCTGAAGGTGTTGTTGTCGTTGCCTCCTATGCCCAGGGTGACCACCGATGTGGACGGGGTCAGCGCGTCGAACTGCGGCGGTGAGTCCGGCGACTGGGCGAGCGTCATGTCTCGGGCCTGCGCGCCGGAGCAGCTGACGTCGGCGAGTTGCAGCCCGAGGTTCCGGGCCAAGACGTGGGGGTAGTTGTCGACGCCCTGGCGGCAGGCGGACGGTGTGCCGGGGGCGGGGGCGGTCAGTGTTCCGACGGCGGTGTAGGAGTCACCCAGGGCGACATAGGCGCCCTGGATCGGGGACGCCTGGGCCGGGTTGGCCAGGGCCAGTGCAGTGGTGAGGGCGAGGCAGGCCGCGGCTGCGACGCCGGCGGTCTTCGTGGGGGTCATCGGGGGTCCCTTCCCGTTCTCGTGACTACTGGTCAGAAGGTGTGCGGGCGCCCATGGTTCGAGTGGGCTTACTTCACCAGGAAGCCGCGCAGGTCCCACCGAGGCCCCGGCGGGACATCTACACATCTAGATGTCGCAGATGCTATCCCTCGCCGAGTACCGCCATGTTGAACAGCAGGAGAACTTCACGGAGTTGCTCCCCGACTCCGCGATCAGAGCGCCGGTTCCAGGTCGTCCAGGCGTGGCACATCCTGTGGCTGTCGGCGCTGCTGATCACGGCGCTGTGATCGTTGCTCTCACGTCCCGCGCCGGGGCGACGTGCTGTCCAGTGACAGCCGGCCCGGCACCGGGCGTGGCGCGCGGGGCTCATGTGGCACGGCGCGCACCTCCGGGCTGTCAAGAGGTGGTAGCGCAGGGACGAACCGTGCGGGGCGGCGTACGCAAGGGCACGCCTATGCGAATTGGTTAGTCCGACTGAGCGACTCCCAGGCGCTTCAGCCGTGGAAACCGCAGGTTTGCCAGCAATCTATTGGCGAAGAAGGGAGCGCATCCATGCGCCGACTGGCCACTCTGGCCGCCACTCTGTCCTTGGCGGCCGGGCTCATCGCCACAGCTCCAGCGGTACACGCCAGCACCGAACATGCGTCCACCAAGGCCGCGTCCAGCAACTGCCGCGCCAACAAGATCTGCTTCTACAAAGGCGCCGACTACGGCGGCGACTGGTGGGACTTCGAGCCGCCGTCGTTCGGATGCCACGACGCGGACTCCTACGGGGGCAACTACAACCATCCGCTCAGCGTGTGGAATAACACCCGCTACACGATCAGCCTGTACGACGGCAACTGCTTCGGCTCCAACCTCGTCGCGACTGTTGGGCCCGGCGAGGGTATCGCCAACCTGACCGGGACTGTCTCGGGCTACAAGTACGTGTGACCGGGAGATTCGACCGCAAGCAGTCCACCCCCGCCCCGGCATGGGCCTGTCAGAGCCCGTGCCGGGGCGTCGCGCTGCGCGATCTGCCGCGCTTCCGTCAACAGCCGGTCCATGTGGGCTGGTTCCGGAACCTCGATGTGGCCGATCGGTTCGGCCAGGTCCACCGTCCGATGGGCGCCGATCGTCTCCCGCGCAGCCGCAGGTGCTCCTCGACCGTGGGCATGGCCCCTCGGTGCCGGTGTTCCGCCTCGGTGACGTACCCCTGGCGGTACCGGCGCCAGTGCTCGGCGGGGCGATGGCGCCACTGCAGGGGCATGCCCTCGCTGCTGCGCCGCCACAGGTCGGCGAACGCCCGTCCAACGACGGTTCCGTGCAGGCTCCGTGCGCGAGCGTCATCCGCGCGGAGCAGGTGCCCACTGGAGGAGGAATCGCAGTCCCTCGTGGGCCGGGGAGCCGGGAGGGGCGGTGTAGGCGATGAGTTGCTGGTCGGGCCGGGTGTCGACGGTGAACTGCTGGACGTCGAGGGTCAGGGGGCCGGCCAGCGGGTGGGCGTAGGTCTTGGTGAGCTGCCGGGGGCCGCGCACCCGGTGGTCGGCCCACCAGGCCCGGAAGTTCGCGTCGCAGGCTGTCAACTCGCCGATCAGTGAAGTGAGTTCACGGTCCTCCGGGCGGCGGCCGGCTTCCATGCGCAGCGTGGCGACGCAGTCGCACGCGGCGCGGGGCCAGTCCGCGTACAGCGCGCGGTAGGCGTCGTCGAGGAAGGTGAGGCGGATCAGGTTGCGCTCCCCGGGGGCGAGTGCGCCGAAGTCGGTGAGCAGGGCAGTGGCCGCGTGGTTCCAGGCCAGGACGTCCAGGCGCCGGTTGAGGACCATGGCGGGAACGTCGTGCATGGTCGCCAGGAGCTGCCGCAGTTGCGGGTCCACGGGCGGGCGGCCGGACGGTGGGGCGGCGGGTGCCGGGGCCGCGTCGGCCAACGCGAAGAGGTAGGCGCGTTCGTCCGGCGCCAGGCGCAGCGCGTCGGCGAGCGCGTCGAGGACCGACCGGGAGACGCGCCGGGTGCGTCCCTGCTCCAGGCGGACGACGTAGTCGACGCTCACGTGGGCGAGCTGCGCCAGTTCCTCGCGGCGCAGGCCCGGCACCCGGCGCAGCCGTCCGTCGTCGGGGAAGCCGGCCCCGTGGGGGTCGAGGGCGGCGCGGCGGGCGCGCAGGAAGTCCCCCAGCTCGTTGTCGCGGGAGGGCTGGTCGCGGACGGTCATGGTTCCAGTGTCCGGCACGGGAGCGGCCTCGTACCTGGTACCGGCGTGCATAGGCAGCGTCCTCCCTGGCACCCCCGCACACCCCGGCGCCACGGTGGAGGAGCGGCCACCGAAGAGGGCCCCGGAGCCGGCCCCGCGCCGACCCGCCCGTCGCACGACGACCGGAGCAGCACCGTGATCACCGATGTGACCTTCCACAGCGCCGGCCTGGACCTCGCCGGCCACCTGTACACCCCCGACGACGGCGGCACCGGCAGCCCCCGCCCGGCGATCGTCGTCGGCCACCCCGGCGGCGGGGTGAAGGAGCAGGCCGCCGGCCTGTACGCCCGGCGCCTGGCCGAGCGCGGCTTCGTCACCCTCGCCTTCGACGCCGCCTTCCAGGGCGCGAGCGAGGGCGAGCCGCGCGGCCTGGAGGACCCGGCGCACCGGATCGAGGACCTCAAGGCCGCCGTCTCCTTCCTCACCACCCGCGCCGAGGCCGACACGGGCCGGATCGGGGCGCTGGGCATCTGCGCCTCCGGCGGCTACGCCCTGGCCGCCGCCTCGACCGACCAGCGGATCAGGGCCGTCGCCACCGTCAGCGCCACCGACATGGCCCGTCAGTTCCGCGACGGCGCCGACGGCACCCAGGATCCGGCCGTCTTCCGGGCCATGCTCGAAGCCGCTGCGGCGGCCCGCACCGCCGAGGCCCGGGACGGGGGCGTCCGGACCTTCCCGATCTTCCCCGCGACCGAGGAGGAGGCCCACCGCGGCGGCCCGCACGTCCACGACGGCTGGGAGTACTACTGCACGCCCCGCGCCGAACATCCCCGGGCGGCCAAGGCCCTGACCTGGTCCAGCATCGACCGCATCGCGGCCTTCGACACCTTCGCCGCCCTGCCCCTGCTCGCCCCGCGCCCGCTGCTCATGGTCGTCGGCCGCGAGGCGGTGACCGCCTGGATGTGCGTGCAGGCCTTCCAGCGCTCGACCGGACCGAAGGAACTGCACTGGATCGACGGCGCGTCGCACGTCGACCTCTACGACAAGAACGAGTTCGTCACCCCCGCCGTCGCGAGGCTGGCCGGCTTCTTCGGCACCCACCTCGTTGCGGCCGCGTAGCCGCGCCCCGGGCAGCCGGCCGGTCTTCGCGTGCACCGGCGGGCAAGCCCCCGCTGACGGCACCGTCACCGGCTCCCGCCGGCGCCAATGTCCGGGCTCCGGGCGGAAGTTCCGCCTCGGATTGCGGCGCGCCCCGGCGTGCACCACGTCGAGGCGCCCGGAGGAGGGAGATGGTCCGATGGGATCGGAACGCATGCGCGGCCGCCGTGCCGTTGTCGCCCGCGCACCGCGCGTGGCAGTGGCGGTGCTGGCCGGGCTCGGCCTGGCGGTGGGGCTCACGGCCTCGCCCGCCGCGGCGGCGACGACCGAGGGCAACTGGATCAACGAGGGCGGCCCCGCACGCTCCCCGTCGGCCATGACCGCCCTGTGGCACGACAACGAGACGTACGAGGCCGCCCGCGGCGAGGACGACCGGATCTGGTGGCGGCACGGGAACGGCGCCTGGCAGCTGATGCCGGGCAACGCCCGGGCCGTGCGCATCACCAGCAACTTCACCTTCACCGCCGGAGAACAGGAGTTCTACGCCTCGCGGGGGCTGACCAACACGGTCAGCATCGCCCGCACCCGCCCGGGCGACGGCAGGAACGCCCGGTACACCGAACTGCCCGGCGGCGGCAGGTGCGAGTCGGTGGCGATCGGCCGCGGCGGCGACCCAGGACACCTCGCGACCAGTCCCTTCGACCCGGGCTACGCCGCCCAGCAGAACATGGCCATCGGCTGCATCAGCCCCAACGACCGCCAGCTCTACCTCAACCGCTCCACCGACGGCGGCAACACCTGGTCCGGCTGGGCCCACAGCACCGGCGGCCCCTCCCCCTCCGACGCCGCACCCGAGATCCACGGTTTCCCCGGCGGCGAGGTCTTCGCCGTGCTGTCCTGGGGCAGCGACACCGCACCCTTCAAACGCCACATGATCGTCATGAAGCGCGTCATGTGACACCCACTCGGGACCAGGATCACCGCACCGGCCCTCCCGGGTGCGGTGGATCGGGAACACGAGCAGCGTGATGATGACGGCGAACGTCCCGTCGCCCGTCGCCTCCAGACGGCGGCTCGACGGACACGGCCCGCCACACGGGGGACGTGGCGGGCCGTGTGGTGGCCGAACGGCCCCAGCGAGCAGGGGCGCTGGGTGGTGAGGCGGTCATTCCGGCCAGATTCCGGAGGAACCGCGGCGGTGGGAGTCCAGCAGGTGGGTGTCGATGATGCCGATGGCTTCCATCAGGGCGTGCATGGTGATCGGGCCGACGAACGCGAACCCCTGCGCGCGCAGGGCCTTGGACAGGGCCTGCGATTCGGGGGAGGTTGTCGGGATCTCGGCGAACGTGCGCGGCCTGGGGGTGTCGAGTGGCTTGAACCCCCACACGAAGTCGGTCAGGCCGCCGTGTTCGCGCAGCCGGATGGTCGCCCGGGCGTTGGCCACGGCCGCGAGGATCTTCGCGCGGTTGCGGACGATCCCGGCGTCGGCCATGAGGCGTTCGACGTCGGTGTCGCCGTAGCCGGCGACCCGGTCGGGGTCGAAGTCGTCGAACGCGGCACGGAACGCCGGGCGCTTGCGCAGGATCGTCGCCCACGACAGCCCGGCCTGGAACGCTTCCAGGCTGATGCGTTCGTACAGGCCGCGCTCGTCGCGCACGGGCATGCCCCACTCGGTGTCGTAGTACTGGCGGAGCATCGGATCGGTGCCGGCCCACGCGGGGCGGGCGAGCCCGTCCTCGCCGATCACCACCCCGGGGTCGGCGGAGTGTTCGGGGGCGGGGGCGGGGGCGGTGTCGCTGGCCATCGGGGAAGGGTTCCTCGCTGTTCTTCAAAGGGGCAGGGGGTGCCGGGCGTTCGCAGTCGGGCCGCCCGGCCGGGGCGCGGCTAGAACAGTCGTCCGGCCCGGGTCTCGACCGGCTCCTCCAGGTCCAGCAGGAGCTGCTTGCGCTCCAGTCCGCCGCCGAATCCGGTGAGTTTGCCGCCCGCGCCCACCACTCGGTGGCAGGGGATGACGATGCTCACCGGGTTGCGCCCCACGGCCTGGCCCACGGACTGCGCGAACCCCTTGCTGCCCAGCTCGACCGCGATGTCGCCGTAGGTGATCCGCGCGCCGTACGGGATCTGGCGCAGCTGCGCCCAGACCTGTTCCTGGAACTCGTCGCCGTTCGTCGCCGCCGCGACGTCGAACACCTGCCGCTTTCCGGCGAAGTACTCGTCGAGTTCGCTGCGGGCCTGGGCGAGCACCGGGTCGGCCGAGGTGTCGGCTCGCCGGCCCCACGCCGAGGGCCGGGGCGTGTACCGGTAGCCCGGGAAGCAGAGCCCGATCAGGGCGTTGTCGCCGGCGACGACCAGGAGCCGTCCCACCGGGCTGTCCACGTAGGCGTGCCGGACGTCCATGTCGATCTCCTCTCTGCGCCTGCTGTCTGTGGTGAAGACGCGCGGGCGCACCGAAACGTGAGACGCGTTCCGGCAGCAGTCGGCCGGGCAGGACGGCGGGGCGGCCGAAGGCTGGGCCGGGCAGGATTCCCGAAAGGCGCGTGGATACGCGGGATCACGAGGAGTGCGGGGGTCCTGGGGCAACAGGAGCGCCCCAGGGGGCGGGGCTGACCGCATCGCGCGGCACCTCCGGCAGGTCGGACAGCGCCGTCACCGTGATCTGCCGGGGCCGGGGCCGAGGCCGGTGACCGTGAGGCCGCCGTCGTCGGTGACGATCCAGGTGGCGCCGTTCGCGTCGGCTCCGGTCAGGCCGCGCAGCTGCCGGGCGCCGACCAGGGTCAGCGTGGCGGGGCGGCCGATGGCGGCGGTGGCCAGGGTGCGGTCGGGCCGCCAGGACGTGGACCACAGCAGCCGCCGGGCCACCTGGGCCCAGCCGACCTCCGGGCCGGTCATCACCCACACGTCGGCCGGCGCGTCGGCGAAGTGGCGGGCCTGGCACAGCCAGGAGGCTGCGGTCTCCGGCCAGGTGGTCCTTGCGGCCACGACGCCGCCGGCGGCCTGCCAGGCCCGGGTGATCGCGTCGGCGCCCGCCAGCGCGGCCGGGGTCCGGCCGGAGCCGACGGCGATGCTCCGGGCGCCGCGCGCCTGGGCCAGCGCGACCAGCACGGTGACTTCGGTGTCGTTGACTGCCAGGTCGGGGCCCGGCGGTGGGGGGTCGGTCAGCAGGGGGCTGGTCAGGGGATTCATGGGGTGCCTTCTTCGTCAGCGCTCTTCGATGACCGGCAGAGGTCCAGGTGGCGCACCGCGCCCGGCCGGCAGGAGCGGGCGGGCGGGCGCGGTGAATGCGGACAGACCGACGGCGGCCGCCGGGGATGCTAGGCGGCGTCGTGGAAGACCAGGGCCAGGGTGTGCCGGTGCCCGGAGCGGAGCGCCGAGACGCCGTGCCGGACCGGGGCGGCGGACCAGCCTCGCGCGGAGCGCACGGGCCGGTCGCGGGTGGTGAACACGTAGCCGTGGCCCTGCGGGAGCAGGGTGGCGGTGCCGCGGGACTGGGCGCGGGGGCGCTGCTCGACCAGCAGGAACTCCCCACCGGTGTGGTCGGTGCCGGGCCGGTCCAGGTTGATCACGACCTGCAACGGGAACACCAGGTCGCCGTACAGGTCACGGTGCAGCGCGTTCCAGTCCCCGGCGGCGTAGCGCAGCAGGATCGCGGTGGACTTGGACTGCCCGGCCGCGTGGCACATCTGCAGCCACTCGTCCAGGGTGTCCGGCCACGGCGCGGTGCGGCCGAGCCGTTCCCACCAGGTGCGGGCGATGGGCAGCAGCCGCGGGTACAGGGCCTGCTTGAGCTGCTCGACCGGCTCGGGGTAGGGGGCGTGGAAGTACTTGTACTCGCCGGCCCCGAACCGGTACCGGGCCATGTCGACGGTGGAGCGGAACAGCTCGGGCCGCCCGTACAGGTCCCGGAGTCGGCCGGCCTCGTCCGGGGTGAGCAGTTGCGGCAGCAACGCGCCTCCGAACGCGTCGAGTTCGGCGGCCACCGCGTCCCAGTCGGCGCTCTCGGCCCGGCCGGCCCACGGCCCGGATCCGGTGGCGGCGTCCGCGCCGGGAGCCGGCGTCCTCGTGTTCGCCCTCGCAGCGGTGGCGGTCATGCCGCGGCCTCCAGTTCCAGTAGTGCGGTCTTGGCCTCCAGGCCGCCGATGTAGCCGCCGAGGGTGCCGTCGGTGCGCAGCACCCGGTGGCAGGGGACGACCACCGGCAGCGGGTTGGTCGCGCAGGCCGTGCCGACCGCCCGCACCGCCTTGGGGCTGCCGACCAGTTCGGCGACCTGGCGGTAGCTGCGGGTCTGGCCGTAGCCGATCTCCGGCAGGTGCTGCTGGACCAGTTGCCGGAAGCCCTTGGACAGGGACAGGTCCAGCGGCAGGTCGAACGCGCGACGGCGGTGGTCGAAGTACTCGTCGATCTCCCGGGCGGCGGTGTCCAGCCGGCCGGGGGCGCGCAGGATGCGCGGGCTGACCTTGTCGGCCAGGGCCTGAAGGACCTGGTCGTGGCCTTCGACCGCGAAGGCGACACGGACCAGGCCCCGGTCGGTGGCGGCCAGCAGCAGGGGGCCGACCGGGGAGTCGACGACGGTGTAGGCGATGTCGACCAGGGCGGCGGCCTGGGCCTCGGCCTCCAGCCGGCGGTGCAGCCGGGCCAGGGTCCCGGCGTCGACGGGAGCCGACAGCACGCTCAGGACGTCATCGTGGGATCGGATGCCGCTCATGTAGATGCTCCTCTCGAGGTCGCGCCCGGATAGTGTTTTCGTAGATTCTTCAGACCGTCCGCCGCCGCCCGGCGCGCCGCCGCGGTGTTCCCGCCCAGGACCGCCGCGATCTCGTCGTACGACATCCCGGCCAGATAGCGGAACGTGACCGCCTGCCGCTGCTTGCCCGGAAGGCGCCCCACCATCTCCCACAGCTCCCCGTCGTCAGCGCCCGGAACGCCCAGCGAACTGGGCTCCTCCGGCAACTCCTCGGCCGGCAGCGGCCGGCGTCCGGCGGCGCGCAGCACGTCGATCGCCTTGCGCCGGGCGATCGTCACCAGCCACGCCTCCACGTTCGCCGTCTCCGGCAGCCCCGGCCAAGCCCGCATCGCCGCCAGGAACGTCTCCGACCAGGCGTCGTCTGCGTCGTGTGTCCCCAGCAGCGCCCGGCACACCCGCAGCACGGTCGCGCCGTGCTGCTCGACCGCCTTCTCGAACGGTTCCCTCATCCTCGCCCTGCCGTAGACCTTGAATCCGAACCGATGTGTTCGAGCTCCCGAAACAGCCGGCCGGTCGCGGCCGGCACTGCCCTCCTGCAAGTCCGGCGGCCTCCGCCCGGTTTCTTCGGGTCGTCACCGTGCCCGGCCGCCTTCTGCACCTGCTGTCCCACCTGGAAGACGGTGCGGGTGCCGAGAACGTGAGATCCGAATTTCACCCGGTGGGAACGCGCTCGGCCGCGGGCCTCAGCCTCCGCCGCTCCCGTTCATCCGGCGGACGGGTGCAGGACGGGCGCGTACCCGCCGACCAGCACCTGCACCGTCACCGCGGGGGTGAGCACCTCCACCCGAAGGTCCGGGGCGACCGCCCGCGTCGCGCCGTACCCGGCCATCGACCAGGGCCGCCAGTACCCCTGCCGCATCAGCCCGGCCTCACCGTCCAGGCGGATGAACGCGCCGTCCGGCAGGTCGCCGGCCGCCGCCCGGAAGGTGCGCTGGCGCCCGTCGGGCGTTCGCCGGTCCGCCTGCAGCCTGCTGTCCATCTCCGGCGCGCCGGGAAGGCCGCCTCCCAGGGTGTCGGCCCAACTGCGCTGGAACCGCCGGTAGTCCGGGACGCGGCACAGCCCGCACGGCCGGTGCCCGGCGGCGAGGGCCGTGGCCTCGTCGAGGAAGTACAGCTCCGTCAGCCGGCCCGGCTGCCACTGAACCCGCCACCAGTCCTTGAACTCCAGCACGCAGCAGACCCAGGCCCGCGTCGACGGCTTGCGCGTCGGCTGGCCGCCGGCGCCGAGCAGCGAGCCCCGGTTCCCCCAGAACAGCCCCCGCCCCGGGTCGGCCACGAGCTCGCCGTCCGGCCGCACCCGATTGCGTCGGCCCGTACGGACCCGTTCGCCCGCCCCCGGCTGGTTCTCCCGCCTGGTCAAGCCCTCGTCCACCGGCATGATGCGCTCCTCGCCCTGTCGGATGATCGGCAGGCGGGATTGACCGCCGACATGGTGAAGACGCCGGCGGCAGGTCAGGCATGCGGCCGGAGTCCGGACGCCCATCGGATCACGATGCGCCCTGGATGTTCCCCGAGCTCCGAGGTGCGTTACCGCGGCAGCTTGGTGGTGCGCTCCGGGCGGACGGCGGGGGCGGACGGCAGGGGCGGACGGCAGGGGCGGACGGCGGGGGCGGACGGCAGGGGACGGACGAAGCACGACAGCACCCGCAGTGACGAGCGGGATCGGCATTCGCCGAGACGGCCTGGACGGCGGGCGGTCAGCGGTGGCCGACGATGACGGAGATGCCCCAGCCGATCGCCGCGAGCACCACCGCGAAGATCAGTCCCGCCAGGGTGGAGCCGACCGGCCCGGCGGCGGGCCGGACGGCGGCGGGCTCGCCGGCCGCGCCGGTCGGGTTGAGCAGGCGCAGGCCGAGGGCGAACAGCGCGGGCAGGCCGGCGCCGGTGAGCAGGCCCACCACGACGATCTTCCACAGCGCGTCCAGGTTGATCCAGGAGTTCACGGGCTCACCTCGTCCTTGGCCTTGACCGGCTCCGGCGTCACCGAACCGGTCCACGCGGCGTTGACGTTCTCCGGTGTCACGGCCGGATGGCGGGAGGCGGCGAAGAAGGCGGCCGACGCCGCCACCAGCACGCCGACGATCACCACCACGCCGACCGTCCCGCCGATCCCGTTCGCGGCCCAGTAGGCCACCGCGCCGGCCAGCGCGGAAGCCGGCAGGGTGAGCAGCCAGGCCGTCACCATCCGGCGGGCGAGCTGCCAGCGCACCACTGCGCCACTCCTGCCGACCCCTGAGCCCAGGATCGATCCGGTGGCCACGTGCGTGGTGGAGAGCGAGTAGCCGAAGTCGGTGGAGCAGAGGATCACGGCGGCCGAGGCCGACTCGGCGGCCATCCCCTGCGGCGGTTCGATCTCCACCAGCCCCTTGCCCAGGGCTCGGATCACCCGCCAGCCGCCGATGTAGGTGCCCAGGGCGATCGCCAGCGCACAGGAGAGGATCACCCAGTCCGGTGCCTTCGCCCCGGCGGGCAGGGTGCCGTTGGCGATCAGGGCGAGGGTGATGGCGCCCATGGTCTTCTGCGCGTCGTTGGTGCCGTGGGCGAGCGAGACCATGGAGGCCGAGCCGATCTGGCCGAGCCGGAAGCCGCGCCCGCGCGGTCCTTCGGGCACGTCGCGGGTGAGGCGGTAGACCAGGAGGGTGCCGACCACGGCCACCCCACCGGCGATGAACGGCGACAGCGCCGCGGGCACGACCACCTTGGAGACCAGCCCCTGCCACTTGACGGCCGAGGCCCCGGCGGCCGCCACCGTCGCCCCGACCACCCCGCCGATCAGCGCGTGCGAGGAACTGGAGGGGATGCCGAGGTACCAGGTGGCCAGGTTCCACAGGATGCTGCCGACCAGACCGGCGCAGACGACCGTCAAGGTCACCTCCCCCGTGGCGACCAGGCCGTTGGCGATGGTCGCCGCCACGGCGGTCGACAGGAACGCGCCCACCAGGTTCAGCACCGCCGACACCGCGACCGCGACGCGCGGCGGCAGGGCGCCGGTGACGATCGAGGTCGCCATCGCGTTGCCGGTGTCGTGGAAGCCGTTGGTGAAGTCGAAGCCCAGCGCCGTGGCGACCATCAGCGCCAGGACCGCGTCGTTGCCGGTCACGGACCCGAACCTAGCCCGCGCACCGGCCGAGGCTGCCGCCGACCCGCCCTGCCCCGGGGCCCGGCACCCGTTCGTCCGGCCGTTCGTCCGGTTGCGGGGCCCTCAGTGCCGATGCTCTCCTGCAAGAGCCGGCCGGCGTGACGATCGGAACCGATGTGCCGTCCCCCGTCGCCGTCCCGCCCCAGGAGGCTGCCGGCCGGCCGGACCGAGACCCGTCCCTGCAAGCCCTGAGGCCCTGACGCCCCGGGTGAAAGCGCTGGCACCCATGGCTGAGCACTCCACCGTCCGCACCGTGACGTACGACCTGCTGCGCACGCTCGGACTCACCACGGTCTTCGGGAATCCGGGCTCCACCGAGGAGCCGTTCCTCCAGGACTTCCCCGCGGACTTCGGCTACGTCCTGGCGCTCCAGGAGGCGTCCGCCCTCGCGATGGCCGACGCCTTCGCCCAGGTCACCGGCCGCCCCGCGCTGGTCAACCTGCACTCCTCGGCCGGCACCGGCAACGCGCTGGGCAACCTGGTGGCGGCCCACCACGGGAACACGCCCCTGATCGTCACCGCCGGCCAGCAGCACCGGGAGCTGGTGATCGGCGAGCCCTACCTCGGCAACCGCGAGGCCACCCAGCTGCCGAAGCCCTGGGTGAAGTGGTCCTACGAACCGGCCTGCGCCGAGGACGTCCCCGAGGCCTTCATGCGCGCCTACGCGCAGGCGCTCCAGCCGCCCGCCGGCCCGGTCTACCTGTCGATCCCGATGGACGACTGGAAGCGGCCGCTGTCCGGCTTCACCCGGGTGCGGACGGTGAGCGAGCGGGTGGCCCCCGACCCCGGGCGGCTGCGGGCCTTCGCCGAGCGCATCACCGCCAGCCGCCGGCCCGCACTCGTCTTCGGGCCGGAGGTCGACCGCAGCGGCGGCTGGGACGCGGCCGTCGCCCTGGCGGAGAGGCTGCGCGCCGCCGTCTACGGCGCCCCGCTGGGAGACCGCGTCTCCTTCCCCGAGGACCACCCGCTCTTCGCCGGCCCGCTGGGCATGTCGGTGAAGACCATCAGCGACCGGCTGGCCGGGCACGACCTGGTGGTGGTGATCGGCGCGGAGGTGTTCCGCTACTACCCGTACGTGCCCGGCGACTACCTCCCCCCGGGCACCGGGCTGCTCCAGATCACCGGCGACCCGGAGGCGGCCGCGGCCGCGCGGGTCGGCGACAGCCTGCTCGGCGATCCCCGGCGGGCGATCGAGCTGCTCCTCGACCTGGTCGAGGAGGGTTCGGCGCGGACCGCTCCGGAGCCGATGCCGCGGCCCCGCGTGCTGCCGTCCGCCCCGGACCGGCCGCTCACCCCGCCGGAGGTCTACGCCGCCCTGAGCAGGGTCCGCCCGCCGGACGCCGTCATCGTCAACGAGTCGACGTCGACCATGGCGCAGCAGCTCGAATGGCTGCCCACCACCCGATCGGGCTCGTTCTTCGCCACGGCCAGCGGGGGCATCGGCTGGGCCGTCCCGGCCGCGGTCGGCGTCGCGCTGGCCGACCGGGAGCGGGGGACGCGGCGCCCGGTGATCGGCCTGATCGGCGACGGCTCCTTCCAGTACTCCGTGCAGGCCCTCTACACGGCGGCCCGGCACCGCCTCCCGGTCGTCTACGTGGTCATGCGCAACCACGAGTACTCGATCCTCAAGTCGTTCGCCCTGCTGGAGGACACCCCCGGGGTGCCCGGGCTCGACCTGCCCGGACTGGACGTCGCCTCGGTGGCCCGCGGCTTCGGGTGCCACGCCGTCGACGCGGAGACCACCGAGGACCTGGAGCGGGAGTTCACCGCGGCCCTGACCGCCGACACCCCCACCGTCATCGTCGTTCCCACCCGACCCCAGCAGGCCGCGCTGTAGACCGCGCGGCGCGGCCGGGCCGGGCGGCAGGAGCACCTCGGCGACCAGCAGGGGAAGGTGTCCGACAGCCGGGCACCTTCCCCTTTCGGCACCACGGACCCCTCCGTCTTCCGCCATCGACCGCCCGCGCACGATCGCCGCTGCGGGCGGCTGGTGCGCTCGCGGACCGGGGCCGGTGCGCTGTGGGCCAAGTCCGGCACCACCCCTGCGCCTAACGTCACGTCAGGAGCCCGACGGGGCGGGGCTGTGGCCCCGGCCCGCTCGGAAGCCTCCATCCGCCGCCCGCACCCGGGCGGCGGGTCGATCCCCTGACAGGAGGCCGTCGAGGTGCCTGCAATACCCGTCGGTGGGCTGGTCCCCCGGGCCGTCGAGGACGCCGCCGAGAACGCCGCCGATGTCGTCGTCCGCAACGCGCGGATCCACACCGGCGACGCCCGCCGCCCCCAGGCCGGCGCCCTCGCCATCCGCGACGGCGTGATCACCGTCGTCGGGGACGACCCGGACGTCGCCCCGGTCATCGGCCCGTCCACCGTCGTGGTCGACGCGCTCGGCCGACGGGTGGTACCCGGCCTCAACGACGCGCACCTGCACGTGATCCGGGGCGGCCTCAACTACGTCCTGGAGCTGCGCTGGGACGGCGTGACCTCGCTGCGCCGGGCGCTGGCGATGCTGCGGGAGCAGGCCGCCCGCACCCCCAGGGGCCAGTGGGTGCGGGTCGTCGGCGGCTGGTCGGCCGAGCAGTTCGCCGAGCGGCGGCTCCCGACGCCCACCGAGCTGAACGAGGCGGCGCCGGACACCCCGGTGTTCGTCCTCCACCTCTACCAGTCGGCGATCCTCAACCGCGCCGCCCTGCACGCCGTCGGCTACACCCGCGACACCCCGGACCCGAAGGGCGGCCAGATCGTCCGGGGCCGCGGCGGCGAGCCGAACGGCATGCTGCTGGCGGCGCCGAGCGCCCTGGTCCTCTACTCCACGCTGGCCAAGGCCCCGGTGCTGGAGGGCGAGGACCGTGCGACCTCCACCCGGCACTTCCTGCGCGAGCTGAACCGCTTCGGACTGACCTCCGCGATCGACGCCGCCGGCGGCTTCCAGAGCTTCCCCGAGAACTACGCCACGGTGACCGAACTCGCCCGCGAGGGCCTGCTCACGCTCCGCATCGCCTACCACCTGTTCCCGCAGACCCCCGGCCAGGAGCTCGACGACCTCACCCGCTGGATCGAGACGGTCCGCCCCGGGGACGGCGACGCCTGGCTGCGGCTGAACGGCGCCGGCGAGAACCTCACCTGGGCCGCCGCCGACTTCGAGAACTTCGCCGAGCCACGCCCCGAACTCGGCCCCTACGAGGGCGAGTTCGAGAAGGCCGTCCGCCTGCTGACAGAGCACGGCTGGGGCTTTCGGCTGCACGCGACCTACGACGAGACGATCCGGCGCGACCTCGCGGTGTTCGAGAAGCTCGCCGCCGAGGGGCTCTTCCCGGCCGGGAACCGGTGGCTCTTCGACCACGCGGAGACCGTCTCCCGGGACAGCCTGGACCGGATCGCGGCCCTCGGCGGCTCGCTGTCGGTGCAGAACCGGCTGTCCTTCCAGGGCGAGGTGTTCACCCGCCGCTACGGCCTCGGCGCCGCCGCCGAGGCCCCGCCGATCCGCGCGATGCTGGAGCGCGGCCTGACGGTGGCCGCCGGTACGGACGCCACCCGGGTGTCCTCGTACAACCCCTGGGTCGCCCTGCACTGGCTGGTCTCCGGGCGCACGGTCGGCGGGTCGGCGATCCGGCCGCCGCAGAACCGGGTGGACCGGGCGACCGCGCTCGCGATGTACACCACGGCGGGCGCCACCCTCACCGGCGAGCAGGACGTCAAGGGCGTGCTGCGGACCGGCTGCTACGGCGACCTGGCCGTCCTGTCCGAGGACTACTTCACCGTGCCGGAGCCGGAGATCCCGTCCATCGAGTCCCTGCTGACGGTCGTCGGCGGCCGGATCGTCCACGCGGCGGCCGAGTACGAGGGCATGGACGAGGAGCTCCCGCCGGTCAGCCCCGGCTGGAGCCCGGTCGCCCACTTCGGCGGCTACCAGGCCTCCGGTCGCGCCTCCGGCGCGGGCGCCCGCCAGGCGGAGCTGCTCGGCGAGGTCGTCGCCGAGTCGCAGCTGCACCACCGCTGGCGGGTCGAGCGCGGCCTGGCGGACGAGCACCACCAGCCGTTCGACCCCTGCTTCCTCCTCTGATCCACCTCCCCCGCCCCCGCGCGGAGCACCGTGCGGGGGCCCTGCCGAGACGAACCGAAGGGAACCCCGTCATGGTCGACCTCACCCAGGTCAGCCCCACCCCGAGCCCCGACCTGCTGACCCCCGACAACGCCGTGGTGCTGTTCGTGGACCACCAGCCGCAGATGTTCTTCGGCACCGGCAGCGGCGACCGCACCGCGATCGTCAACGCCACCGTCGGCCTCGCCAAGGCCGCCCGGGCCTTCGAGGTGCCGACCGTCCTGACCACCGTCGCCGCCGAGTCCTTCTCCGGCCCGCTGCTGCCGCCGCTGGCGGCGGTGTTCCCCAAGGCCGAGGTCCTCGACCGCACCTCGATGAACGCCTGGGAGGACGCGGCGGTCGTCGAGGCGGTCAAGGCCACCGGGCGCGGCAAGGTCGTCATCGCCGGCCTGTGGACCGAGGTCTGCCTGGTCCTGCCGGTGCTGTCCATGATCGACCAGGGCTACGAGGTCTACGTCGTCACCGATGCCTCCGGCGGCGTCTCCCCGCAGGCCCACGAGCACGCGATCCAGCGGATGACGCAGGCCGGTGCGGTGCCGGTCACCTGGGTCCAGGTGCTGCTGGAGCTCCAGCGCGACTGGGCCCGGACGGAGACGTACGGCGTGGTCACGGAGATCGTCAAGGAACACGGCGGCGCGTACGGCCTCGGGATCGTCTACGCCCAGGCCGTCATCGGCGAGCACGCCGCCGGCTGACACCCACCACCGACGCTCCGTCAGAACAGGGACCAGGGACAGGACACGATGGATACCGGACTGCTGATCCTCCGCGTGGTGGTGGGCCTGCTCATCGCCGGGCACGGGGTACAGAAGGTGAGCCACCGCCTCGGGGGCAACGGCCTCGCCGGCGGGACGGAGGAGTTCCGGCACGACGGCTTCCGCGGCGGGACGCTCACCGCGCTCGCCGCGGGCGCCGGGCAGGTCGGTTCGGGCCTGTTCCTGGCCCTGGGCGCGCTCACCCCGCCGGCGGCCATGGTCGCCATGGGCGTGATGACGGTGGCGATGACCGTCAAGCTGCCGCACGGGCTCTGGGTGCAGGACGACGGCTACGAGTACCCGCTGGTGCTGGTCGTCGTCGCGGGATCCCTCGCCCTCACCGGCCCGGGCCGGTGGTCCGTGGACCACGCCGTCGGCCTGACCGCCTGGCCGCTCTGGCTGTCGGTCACGGCCGCCGTGCTCGGCCCGGCGAGCGGGCTGCTCACCCGGGTGGTCCTGCACCACCCGCCCGCACCCGAGGAGGCGGCCGCCGTTGCGCGCCCTGCTGACTGACGCCCTGCGCACCCTCGCCCCGCCGCGCACCGACCGGCACGGGCCCCTCCCCCCGCTGATGCTGCTGCTGACGGTGGCGACCGGGGTGGTCGACGCCGTGAGCTACCTCGGCCTCGGGCACGTCTTCGTCGCCAACATGACCGGCAACGTGGTCTTCCTCGGCTTCGCCCTGGCCGGAGCCCCGGGCCTGTCGGCCACCGCCTCACTCGTCTCGCTGGCCTCCTTCCTGGCCGGCGCACTCGTCGGCGGGCGGCTCGGCAGCCGGTCGACCGCCCACCGCGGACGCCTGCTGGCCCTGGCCGTCGGCGTCCAGACGGCCCTGACGGCCGCGGCGGCCGCCACCGCCGCGGCCGGCGGCGCCGACTACGTCCTGATCGTCCTGCTGGGCCTGGGCATGGGCCTGCAGAACGCGGTCGCCCGGCGGCTCGCCGTACCCGACCTGACCACCACCGTCCTCACCCTCACCCTGACCGGCCTCGCCGCCGACTCGACGGCGGCCGGCGGCACGGCGCCGCGCCCGGGCCGTCGGATCCTCTCCGCCCTGGCGATGCTGCTCGGCGGCCTCGCCGGCGCGGCGCTGGTCCTGCACGGGCGCCCCGCCGTGGCCCTCGCCCTGGCCGCCCTGCTGCTCCTCGGCACGGCGCTGGCCGCCCACCGGCTCTCGGCCGCCGACGGCCCCGACGCCCCCTGGGCCGCGCCGACAGTCTGAGCAACCCACCGCACCGTCACAACGTCAGAACATCAGGAGCTTCCCCATGATGCGACGCTTCGCCCGACGCCTCGTCCCGCTCGCCGCGGCGATCGCCGTGCTGACGGCCCTGCCCGCCGCCTCGGCGGCCCAGCCCGCACCGGCCAGCCGCCACACCTTCGCCGTCGGCCCGCAGTACGACTCCACCCACGTGTACGTCGAACCGGGCACCGAGCAGGCGTTCGCGGCCAGTTGGGTGGCCACCTTCGGCGGCAGCACGATCGGGCCGAACGCCACCCAGGTGACGCCCACGCCCAGCCGGACGCTCTCCGAGCTGGTGGTCTCCCCGGTCGGCACGCTGTCGGTGTTCGACTACACCACGCCCGTCCCGTACCCGTTCGGCACCGAGCGCACCGGCTGGCTGGTCACCGACCTCGACCAGGCGGTCCGCGCCGCCCGCGCCGACGGAGCCGCCGTCACCGTGGCGCCGTTCGCCGACCCGATCGGCCGGGACGCCGTCGTCCAGTTCCCCGGCGGCGTCAATGCCCAGCTCTACGTGCACACCACGCCGCCGTCCTACCCCGAGTTGGCCAGCGTGCCGGAGAACCGGCTCTACCTGTCACCGGACGCGGTGGGCGCCTTCCTGCACAGCTTCCTCGCCTTCACCCAGGGCCGGATCGTCTCCGACGACCGCCGGGCCGACGGCGCCGCGATCGGACTGCCCGGCACCGCCTACCGGCTCGTCCGCCTCACCTCCGGCTTCGGCACCACGACGGTCGCCGTGACGGACGGCCACCTGCCGTACCCGTTCGGCCAGGAGCTCACCGGCTACGGCGTGGCGGACCTCGGCGCCACCCTGGAGCGGGCGAAGGCCGCCGGCGCCTCGGTGCTGTCGGGCCCGGTCCGGGCGGGCGGCCGGGACACCGCGATGGTGCGGTTCCCCGGCGGCTACGTCGCGGAGCTGCACAACGACCGGTGAGCGGCGGGGGCGATCACACCGCGACGCCGTACCCCGCCGGCCGGGCGGCCGGGACCGGCTGCCCGGCCGGCCGCACCACGCTCCCCTGGGCCAGGCCCGCCAGTGCGCACGCCTGCCACTCGCGCGGCGAGACCCCGTAGGCGGCCCGGAAGGCCCGGCTGAAGTGACTGGCGCTCACGAAGCCCCACCGGCCGGCGACCGCCGCCACGGTCGCCCGGCCCGCGTTCGGACGCCCCAGGTCCCGGCGGGACATGTCCAGCCGCTGGCGCTGGATCCAGCGGGCCACCGTCACCCCCTCGAAGCGGAAGAGCTTGTGCAGGTACCGCACCGACACGTGATGGGCCCCGGCGATCCGCTCCGGTGAGAGGTCCCGGTCCCCCAGGTGGCGCAGGATGTGGTCCTTCACCCGGGCCAGGGTGGCCAGGGCCGCCTCGGGCGCCTCCGGGGCGGCCCTGCCGCGCCGTTCGTGGGCGAGCACCGCGAGCAGGTCGAGCGCCGTGGCGGCGAGCCAGCGGGCCACCTGCGGTTCCATCGAACCGGCCGACCGGGAGAGGCACTCCAGGTAGGCGGCCACCAGGCGGGCGGTGTCGTCGCGGGTGTCGAAGGCCGTCGCGGTCAGCACCCGCAGGTCCTCCTCGGTGACGCCCACCGCCGAGCGCGGCCAGTGGAACGCCGTGAAGACGAACGGTTCCGGCAGCTCCTTGACGAACGGCCTCCCGGCGTCCGAGATCGCGAAGGCGCCCGGGCGCAGCTCCACCTGGCGGCCGTCCTGGACCAGCCGGGCGGTGCCGCGGTGGTGGAGCGCCAGGGTGAGGTGGTCCTCCCCGCCGCGGGCGATCAGGCCCGCGCTGCGCTCGACCCGCTGCGGTCCGGCCTGGACCAGGGAGACCTGCACGGCGCCCAGCCGGTGGCTGGTGATCGCCGCGGGCGCGGGCGCGTCCTCTCGCAGGGCGACGTCGAGCGGGATGAAGGTGCGGGAGACGGCCTCGTGCCAGTACTCGGCGCGGTCGCCGGACGGTATCCCTGTGGTGTCGAGGACGACGGACATCTGTACTCCTCTTCGGGGGGCCGGCCGATCGGGGCCCACCAGGAACGGCTGTGCAGGACGACGCGCACGGTGTCGGCCGCCTGGACGGTGGCCCGATCGTGCGCTTCGGCGGACGGTTCGGCAGACGGCTCGGCGGCCCGGTCAGCCGGCCTCGTCGTTCCGGAGTGAGCGCCACTCGCGCGGCGGGACCCCGTACGCGGCGCGGAAGGCCCGGCTGAAGTGCGCCGGGTTGACGAAGCCCCAGCGCTGGGCGACAGCTGACACGGTCGGGGCCGTACGACCGCGGCGGCCCAGCTCGCGGGCACAGGCTTCCAGGCGGCGCTGCTGGACGAGGCGGCTCACCGTCACTCCCTCGTTCTCGAAGAGCCGGTGCAGGTACCGCACGGAGATGTGGTGGGCCCGCGCGATCCGCTCGGGTGTCAGCTCCGGATCGCCCAGCCGGTGGTCGATGTACTCCCGCACCCGCCGGACCAGGTGCCCGTCGGGGCCGTCCGGCTCGTCCGTGGCCCGGCCGGCCACCAGGTGGGCGACGAGCGCGCTCACCAGGTCGGCGACGCGTCCGGCCAGCAGGTCGCCGACCGGTGCGGGGAGCGACCGGGCGGACGCGGCCAAGGCGCCGAGGAAGGGCGCCAGCACCGGCCCGCAGCCGTCCGCGGGGCCGACGGCGCTGCCCGCCGCGTGCCGCAGGTCGCGCTCCGCCGCACCGAGCAGCCGGCTCGGCAGGTGGACCAGATGGGTGCGGAAGCGCTCCGGGAAGTCGACGGCGTAGGGCCGCTCGGTGTCGTACAGCATGAGCCCGCCCGGCAGCGCCTCCGCCCGGCGCCCGTCCTGCTCCAGCACGGCCCGGCCCGACACCTGCACCCCGACCCCGACCTGCGGCTCGGTGCGCGGGGCCCGGGCGATCAGGTCGGCCGTACGGGAGAGGCGGGCGGCGTCCGCCTCCAGGGTGGAGATCCGTACGTAGCCGAGCCGGTGCGACTCCAGGAGTCCGTCGAACGGCCGCCCGGTGAGCGGGTGCACCTCCACCGGCACCAACGTCCGCGACACCATCTCGCTCCAGAACGCCGCCTTCTCCTCGTCCGCGACCGACCCGGTCGTCACCCGCACGCCCATCTGACCGCCCTTCCGCCGAAGCCCTGCGCGGTCCAGCGTGGACCGCGCGCACGACGTGCCGTTAGGTCATCTGACTGCCGTGCCCGGGAAGGGCGGTTCGAGGAGCCGTTCCGGCAGGTCAGCCGCCGTCCAGGGCGTGGGCGAGCGCGGCCCGGGTGGTGATGCCGAGCTTCGGGAAGATCCGGTAGAGGTGGGCCCCGACGGTGCGGGGCGACAGCTGGAGCTGCCGGCCGATCTCCTTGTTGGTCAGCCCGGTCGCGGCCAGCCGGGCGATGCGCAGCTCGTGACCGCTGAGGCCGGCCGGCTCCGCGTCCGGTCCGCCCGGCGGCAGCGCCACGGAGTCGCCGGCCGCCCGGAGTTCCGCCTCGCACTGCCGGGCCCAGGGGGTGGCCTCCAGGCGGCGGAACACGTGGTGGGCCGCGCGCAGCGCCTCCCGGGCCCCGGGCCGGTGGCGCCGGCGCAGCCACGAGCCGTGGGCGAGCCGCAGCCGGGCGAGGTCGAACGCCCACCGCTCGGCGCCCGGTACGGCGTACGCGGCGCGGTAGGCGGCGTCGGCCTCGTCGTCGTCGGCGGAGGCGGCCAGAGCGGTGGCGGCCAGGGCGGTGGCGGCCGCGAAGAGGAAGGCGTGGCGACCGGAGATCTCCGCCGAGCGCGCCGCGGCTCCGGCCGCGAGGTGGTCCCGGGCCTCCTCGTGCCGGCCGGTGTGCACGGCGGCCGTCACCAGGTCGAGGACCAGCGCGTGGCGCCACGGCGACCCGTTGGGCAGCCGCCCGGGCGGGGTGAGCTCGCAGAAGTGCGCGTACGCCTCCTCGTCGCGTCCGTGGGCGAGCGCCGCCAGGCCGCGCAGGTGGGTCAGGCGGTCCAGCACGTACCGCATCCGGGCCCGGGTGGCGACCGGACGGACGGCCTGCTCGATCTCCCGCAGGCCGTCCTCGTCCCCTCGGCCGGCCACGAAGTGGGCGTAGTACTGGCGGAACATCAGGGCGTTGGTGTGATAGCCGAGTTCGTCCGCGATCTCGGCCTCGCGCAGGCAGGCGGCCGCCCGGTCCCAGTGCCCGAGCAGGAAGTCCTGGTGGCACTTGGCCTTCGCCACCGAGCCCTGGGTGGCGTAGCCGTGGAAGCCGGTGAAGCGCCGCCACAGGTCGCCCTCGGGGCAGTCGAGCGCCGAGGCGGTCCACAGCAGGAGCCAGGCCGCACCGGCCTCCTGCTCCTCGGTCATGGCCCCGGCCACCGTCCGCAACGCTTCGGCGACCTCCGGGCCGGGGGCGGTCCAGGCCCGCAGGCACAGCCGCCCCACCTCGGAGACGTTCTCCCGGTGCCGTTCCAGGGCGTGCCACACCCACGGGTCGTCGGTGTAGCTGGCGGCCAGCAGCAGCTTGAAGTACACCTGGTCGACCAACCCGCCGAAGGTGTCCGCGCCCGGGGCGGTCAGCGCGTCGAGGGCCGCGGGCAGCAGGGCGGCGGAGGACTCGAAGTCGACGTGGTGGCTCTGGTCCGCGTAGACCACCGCGTACGCGAACAGCGGGGCGACGTCCTGCGGCACCGTACTGGACTTCAACTCCTCCACCAGGTCCACGGCGTGGCGCAGCTGCCCGCCGCGCGCCGCCATCACCGCGGCCCAGGTGAGCCGGCGGGTCTGGTCGCAGGAGCCGGGGCTGAGGGCGGCGGCACGTTCGAGTAGCAGCGCGCCCTCCGCGTCGCCCCCTCGACGCGCGAGGTCGCGCCCCGCCTCCTGCAGCCGCTGCGCGAGTGCCTCGTCGGGCAACAGCGCGGCCGACGCCTCGTGGGCCAGCCGCCTGGGATCATCCGGCGCGAGGGCGGCGGACAGGGCCCGGTGCGCTTCCCGGCGGGCACTGTCGGAGGCGGTGGAGACGACGGCGGTACGGACCAGGGGGTGCCGGAACACGAGCTGTCCGGCCCGGTCGAGCCGGACCAGCCCGTCCGCCTCGATCCGTTCCAGGATCTCCCGCGCGTTCTCGTCCGCGACGGCGCGCAGCCACGCCCCGGTGGCGGACTCCGTACCGGTGGCCAGGGCGCCCAGCAGCAGCAGGCGGCCGACCTCGGGCGTCACGGCGCCCAGGCGGTCGGCGAACATCCGCTCCAACTTCCGTCCCAGTGGCAGCCGTTCGGGCAGCGGGGCGGCCCCCAGCTGCTGGGCGGCCGCCAGTTGGCGCGGCAGCTCCACCAGCGCCAACGGGTTCCCGGCCGCCTCCGTGAGGACCCGGTCCCGGGCGGGCGCGGCGAGGTCGGGGTAGCGGGCGCCCAGCAGTAGCGCCGCGTCCGCCCGGGGCAGGGCCCGCACGTCGACGGTCTCGGCCGACCACGTCCGGGCGGCCGGTCCGCCCGGTCGGGTGGCGGCGACGATCACCACCGGCAGCTCGGCGCAGCGGCGGTTCAGGAAGGCGAACACGCTCGCGCTGGAGGAGTCGATCCAGTGCAGGTCGTCCAGGAGCAGCAGCACCGGGGCGGTCCGCACCGCCTCCTCCAGCAGGGCCAGCACGGCGGCGCCGACGGCGAACCCGCTCGGGGTGCCGGCCCGGACGCCGAGCGCGCTCTCCAGGGCCTCCCGCTGGTGCGCGGACAGGGCGTCGGTGTGCTGGAGCAGCGAGCGGAAGGCCTGGTGGAGGGCGCCGAACGCGAGATCCGTCTCCGCCTCCGCACCGAGCGCCCGCAGGACGGTGAACCCCCGCTCCCGCGCCGCCCGTTCCACCCAGGCCAGCAGCGTGCTCCTGCCGACCCCGGCCTCACCGCGCAGCAGCACCGTGGAACCGCTCGCACCGTCCACGGCCTGGACCAGCGCCGCGGTCAGCAACTCCGTCTCCCGTTGCCGCCCGACCAGCCCCGGCACCCGCCCGTCCTCCGCCACCCTTGCCCCCTCGGGTCCGCCCGGGTCACTCCACGGGCAGCCAAGGCTACCGTCCGTCAGCATCTCCGGGCACGCCGTCGGACGCTCCCCGGGTCGCCGTGGGCCACTCAACGTGATCGGGCACGTCCGCCGTGGCACGTCGTTCGACTTCTTCGGTTCGTCCGCGTTTTGGCTCCGGGCCGCAGGGCACGCGCCGGTCAGGGAGGTCCGGAGCTACAAACGGAGGACCCAAATGTCAACAGGGACCCTCATCGCAGTCCTCGTCATCGTCTTCGCCCTTCTGGTCGTGGCCGCGCTGGTGGCGACGTTCGCCATCCGCCGCCGCCACCTGCAGGAACGGTTCGGCCCGGAGTACGACCGGACCGCCGAGGCGAAGGACGGCCGTTTCGCCGCCGACCGGGAGCTGCGCAAGCGCGAGTCGCGCCACGACTCGCTGAACATCAAACCGCTGTCACCAGGTGCCCGTGACCGCTACGCCAAGGACTGGGCACGGGTGCAGGAACAGTTCGTCGACCGGCCCGACGACACGGTGCACGAGGCGGACCGGCTCGTCACCACGCTCATGAGCGAGCGCGGATACCCGACCGAGGGGTACGAGCAGCAGCTCAAGGACCTCTCCGTCGAACACGGGAACGTGCTGACGCACTTCCGGTCCGCTCACGAGGTCAACGACCGCAGCAGCCGCCACCAGGCGACCACGGAAGAACTGCGGGGCGCCATGGTGCACTACCGCACCCTGTTCGAGGAACTGCTCCACAACGGCGACCGTCCGCAGGGCAGCCGTGCGTGAGCCCCGGACCGGCGAGTTGAGCCGACGGGGCGAGACCGGCGACGGCCGCCGACCGGAACTGCCGAAAGGGAAGTGAAGAGATGCACAGCCGAGCAACATCCGAACCGGTCGAGGGCGGCCTGTCCACGGAGGACCTGGCCGGCGCCCGACAGGACACCGACGAACAGAGCGACACCTCCGGGGCGGATTCGCCACCGGCGTTCCCCGGGGAAGCCACCACCGAACAGCGGAGCGGCGAGCAGGAGTTCACGCTCGAAGGCCGCGACCGCGAGCAGGAAAGTGGGCAGGAAGAGGACCAGGAAAGGGGCTACACCCAGGCAGCCGAGCCGTCCGACCGCACCGAGGGCTCGGAATCCGCCGAGAACGAACCCCTGCTGGGCGGGCAGCAGGAGGAGTTCCGCTCCCGGTGGCAGAAGATCCAGGGCGAATTCGTCGACGACCCGCGCAACGCCGTGTCCGCGGCCGACAACTTGGTCGCCGAGGCGATGCAGGCACTCGCCACCACCTTCTCCGCGCACAAGCAGGACCTCGAAGGCCAGTGGCACCGCGGCGACGAGGTGCCGACCGAAGAACTGCGCGTCGCGCTCCAGCGCTACCGCTCGTTCTTCAACCGCCTGCTCAACACCTGAAGCAACGGGGCCGAAGCCGCGCCCCCCGACCTGCGATGATCGAGCTCCATCCGGTCCTCGCCCAAAAAAACCGAACAGGTTCTTCGGGCCTCCTGCGAACCTCAGGAGGCCTGCTGCTGGACCGGACCGGGCGACAGCAGCCGCGACACGAGGGTGCGGGTCCATTCGGCGGTCAGCGGCAGGTCGGTGAAGACGGCACGGTAGTAGAGGGGCGCGAGTACGGCGTCCGCGGTGTGTTCGAGGGTCGGGGGCTGTTCACCCCGGGCCCGTTCCCGCCCGAGGACGGCTTCGAGCCCTTGCTCGCGCTCTCCTGCGCGCCAGCTCTTATGACAACAGCATTGACGTGTAGGGACGCCACCGGTTTCATGTCTCGCACCCCTCCCCCACACGAGCAAGGCGGTGATCCGTTGACACCGACGGTGAAGGCCACGGGCGACGCTCCGAGACCGGACACGAGCAGCCCCCACGTCACCATGCACAAGTCCATCGGCCTGCTGGACGGGGCGACGATCGCCGCCTCCAGTACGGCGGCCACCAGCAGCATCGGCATCGGCCTGGGCCTGATGGCCGGAGTCGTCGGCCTGCACCTGCCCGCGATCATGCTGTTGGCCTTCCTGCCCGTGCTCGCCATCGCGGGCGGGTACGGGCGACTGAACGCCGTTGAGCCGGACGCCGGCAGCAGCTACCGCTGGGTGGGCCGAATACTCAACCCCTGGCTGGGCTTCCTCACCGGCTGGGTGAACACCGTCGGCACCGTGGTCTTCATGGCCTACACCACCACGGTCACCGGGTCCTCCATCATCCAGCTCCTCGACCTGGCCCACGTGCGCAGCGTCGCGGGCCTCCGCCTCGACGCCGACTCGACCGTCCAGTGCACCCTGCTCGGCCTGGTGGTCCTGGCCGGCGCGGCGCTGGTGGCGGTGCGCGGCCTGGACCTGGCCGCCCGGCTGCAGAAGGCGCTGCTGGTGTTCGAGTACGCGGTGCTGCTCGGCTTCTGCGGGTACGGACTGTTCGCCGGCGACCAGCCGTTCTCACTGCAGTGGTTCAACCCGTTCGACATCCCGTCCTTCGACGCGCTCGCCCAGGGCATGGTGCTGGCGGTGTTCTGCTACTGGGGCTTCGAGTCGGTGTTCAGCGTCGGCGAGGAGGTGCGCAGCCCCCGGGACGCCTCGCGGGGCGGCATGCTCGCCCTGGTGGTGATGCTGCTGCTCTTCCTGCTCGCCGGTACGGCCTTCCAACGGGTGCTGCCGCTCGACGAGTTGGCCGACAACGGCGCACACGGGCTCGCCTACTTCGGCACGACGCTCGCCCACCAGCCGTTGGCCGCCCTGCCGTTGATCGCGCTCATGTTCTCCGCGGTGGCCTCCCTGCAATCGTCCGTGATCCCGACGGCGCGCGGAATGTACGCGATGGGGCGCGACGGCGTGCTCGGCCCGGTCTGGACCCGGCTGCACCCGAAGCACGCGACGCCCGCCGTCGGCACGCTCCTGATCACCGGCATCGCGATGGCCCTCGCGCTGGCCTCGATCGTCATCCCCACCGTCAACGACCTGATCTCCGCCTCCGTCAACGCGATCGGCATCATCGTCGCGCTGTACTACGCGCTGACGGCCGTCGCGGCGGCCGTCCGGTTCCGGCACCTACTGCGCAGCAACCTACTGGAGGGGCTGCGCGCGGTGGTCGGCCCGCTGCTGGGCGCGGCGACCCTGCTCGCCGTCGGCGGCTATCTCGCCTGGTCGTTCTACGACTCCGCCGACCACTTCGAACTAGCCGCCGACAACGGGTGGTTCGAGCTGACCGTGACAGTGATGATGATCGTCACCGGACTACCGGCGGCCGCCTGGGCCCGCTGGCGGCGGCGCTCGCCCTACTTCCTGCCCGACACCGACTGACGATCCACGGAAGCCACGAGAGAACGGAGCACCCCCCATGCCCGAGGCCGATCTGGTCTTCACCCGCGGCCCGGTCCACACCGGTGACGCAGCCCGCACCCGGGCGACCAGCCTGGCCGTGACCGGCGAGCGGATCACCGCCGTCGGCCACGACGAGGTCCGGGAGCTGATCGGGCCCGGGACGGAGGTCGTGGACCTCACCGGCAAGCTGCTGCTGCCCGGATTCCAGGACGCGCACATCCACGCGGTCTTCGGCGGCACCGAGTTGGCGGTCTGCGACCTCACCGGCACGGTCGGCGTCGCCGACTACCTGGAGCGGATCCGCGCGTACGCCGACGCCAATCCCGGCCAGGCGTGGATCACCGGCAGCGGCTGGTCGATGGAGAGCTTCGAGGGCGGGCTGCCGACCCGGCAACTGCTGGACTCCGTCGTCCCGGACCGCCCGGTGTACCTGACCAACCGCGACCACCACGGCGCCTGGGCCAACACCCGGGCACTGGAGCTCGCCGGCCTCACCCGGGACACCCCCGATCCGGCGGACGGCCGGATCGAGCGCGAGCCGGACGGCACTCCGGGCGGCACGCTCCAGGAGGGCGCCACCGGCCTGGTCGCCCGGCTGATCCCGCCCTCCACCGCCGCCGACCGGCTGGACGGGCTGCTGCGCGCCCAACGGCTGCTGCACTCGCTCGGCATCACCGGCTGGCAGGACGCGCTGCTCGGCGAGTTCAACGGCCAGCCGGATCCGTCCGACGCCTACCTGGCCGCCGCGCGCTCCGGCGCGCTGACCGCCCGGGTGACCGGCGCGCTCTGGTGGGACCGCGACCGAGGGGCCGAGCAGATCCCCGAACTGGTCGAGCGGCGTGCAGGGTTGAGCCATGGGCGGTTCCGGGCCGGCTCGGTGAAGATCATGCAGGACGGCATCGCCGAGAACTTCACCGCTGCTATGACCAGCCCCTACCTGGACGGCTGCGGCTGCGCCACCGCCAACTCCGGCCTCAGCTTCGTCGACCCGGCCGCCCTGCGCGGGTACGTCACCGAGCTGGATGCGCTCGGCTTCCAGGTGCACTTCCACGCCCTCGGCGACCGGGCCGTCCGCGAGGCGCTGGACGCGGTCGAGGCCGCCCTCGCCGCCAACGGGCGACGCGGCACCCGCCATCACCTCGCCCACCTCCAGGTGGTTCACCCGGATGACCTCGACCGTTTCGCCCGGCTCGGCGCGATCGCCAACATCCAGCCGCTCTGGGCCGCGCACGAGCCTCAGATGGACGAGTTGACGATCCCGTTCCTCGGCCCGGAGCGCGCCGCCTGGCAGTACCCCTTCGGCGCCCTCCAGCGCGCGGGCGCCACCCTGGCGGCGGGCAGCGACTGGCCGGTGAGCAGCCCGGACCCGCTCGCCGGCGTTCACGTGGCCGTCAACCGGAGGGAGCCGGGGGCCGCCGACGGCCGGGTCTTCCTCCCCGAGCAGCGCCTCGACCTGGCCTCCGCCCTCGCGGCGTACACGGCCGGAACCGCGCACGTCAACGGCCATGACGACGCCGGCACCCTCACGGCGGGCCACCTCGCCGACCTCGTCGTCCTGGACCGCGACCTCTTCACCGCCCCCGCCGAGGAGATCGCCGACGCCCGCGTCCTGCGCACCTACGTCGGCGGCCGGCTCGTCCACGCGGCGGACTGACCCACCCGGGGGTGAGTCGGCGCCCCGGCGTCTCAGGGCACTACCGGGATCCCCCGCACGAAGTGATGAAACGTACCCAGGAACGCGTAGGCGCCAGGGCTGCGTCGGCACCGTGACGGTCGCCGACGCAGCCGGGAGCGATCGGCCCGGTTCCGAGGGCCGATTCGGATCCGGCAGCGCTCGGCCCGTCGCCCGCGCTCAGCCCGTCGCCGGGAGACGGGCCTCGGCGGCATCGAGGAGGAGGTCGAGGGCGTAGGGATAACCGCTGCGGCGCATGTCACTGGTGAGGAGGCGGGCGGTGGCGGCGATGTGCGGGTGCGTGGTGGCGTCGAGCCGGGCGTAGGAGGCCTGCCAGACCTCCAGGTCGGCGGCCTGGGCCGCGGCGGGCAGGGCGAGGGCGGCGGCGTCGAGCGCGGCGAAGCCGAGGCTCTGGTCGACGAACGCGTGGTAGATCCGGACGGCCTCGCGGTCGGGGAAGCCCGCCCCGCGCAGGACGCCGAGGATGGCCTCGACGGCGGCGATCTCGTAGGTTCGGCCGGTGGTGCGGTGGGCGGCGAGCAGCGCGGCCTGGGGGTGGGCCTGGTAGGCGGCGTGGATTCGCAGGCCGATGGCGCGCAGGTCGGCGCGCCAGTCACCAGTGGCCTGCCAACCGTACTGGGCGCGGCCGATGAGCTCGTCGGCGACGGCGAGCAGCAGGTCGTCGGTGCTGCGGAAGTAGCGGTAGACGGCGCTGGGATCGGCGCCGAGCGCGGTACCGAGCCGCCGTACGGTGAGCGCGTCCGCGCCGTGCTGCTCGATGAGCCGCAACGCGGTGTCGACGATCAGTTCCCTGGACAGGATGACGCCTTGCTTGGTGGGCCGCCGACGCTGCCGCCGGGGCTCGGGGACTACCCGTTCGCTCATACCGGCAGCGTAGGTCAACATGCTTGACGTAAGCCAGGGAAGGCTCGCATTTCCGCCGTGCCCGAGGAGGTCCCGTGCACCCTCCCGGCCCTGGCCGCCGGAGAAGAGCGCCAGATCGCGATCCCGCAGAAAGCCGCGGCCCAGGGCCCCACCGGCTTGCTCTACGACGCCGACGTCGCCGGGTCGAGGACGTCCTCGACCCGGCGACGCGGGCTGGCCGCACCGGACGGACCGTAGCCGAGGCGCAGCACGAGCTGGACGTGCCCGGGTCCCTCGTGCGGGTCGCGCAGGCGCCAGCGGGTGTCGGGGATCTCGACGGCCTGGTGCAGGACGGAGGCACGCAGGCCGCGGACGGTGGCCAGGAGCCACACCCGTTCCATGGCCTGTCCGGTGCGCAGCCATTCTGCCCGGCTGTCGAGGTGGGTGGTGAGGGTGGCCAGTTGCGGCAGCGCCTCGAAACGTTCGGCCGGGGTGCTGTGGTGCGGCGGGTGACCGTCGAAGCCGCGCATCGGGACGCGGGCGTCGCGGTCGTGCGAGCCGAGGGCGGCCAGCGGGATGCCGTCGTAGGAGGGCTCCAGCCGTAGCCAGCGGCGGGTCTCGGCCTCGCGGGTGACGTCGGCGGCCATCGCGGCCTCGGCCTCGGAGGTGAGGGCGAGCACGCGACGCACCCCGTCCTCCTCCAGCACGGTGAGCGTGACGCCTTCGTCCCGGCCCGCCGAGATGAGCTCGGCGACCAGTGCCTCGGGGACGTCCCGGTTGGTGAACGGCTGCCGGCTGGAGTGGCGCCCGGCGATGGCCGGGTAGAGGTCGGCGCCGAAGGGCAGCGGTGTGCGGGCCTGCGTGGAGAGGTCGAGCACGGCACACGGTTGCGCGCCTTCGCCGGACGGCAGCAGCCGGACGGCGGCCTCGCGGCCGAGGTGCGCGGCGGCCACACGCAGGTTGAACAGGGCGGCGCCGATCGAGATGTGCAGCGCCCGAAGGTCCGGGTCGGCAGCTTGGACGGCCCGGCTCAGGTCGGCGCGGACCTCCAGGCCGAGCAGGTCGGGCGTGGGACGGAAGCGCCAGGGCTGGCTGTTGTGCAGCGAGGGCGCCAGGCCTCCGGCTTCGGCCAACAGGTGCAGATCCGCAGTGGTGAGGGCGGTTTCGGTGGTCATGGTTGATCACTCCCTGTTCTCGGCGGGGAGCTCCGGTGGTTCAAGCATCCGCCGATCCGGTGATGCCGAGCGAGGGTCCTAAGGCCCTGGCCCCACGGCCGAGCGGCACCGGTGCCCGCCGACGCGTCCCGGCCGACTCCCCGACCACGGAAGTACCGCAACTCGCATCCACTGACCGAACAGGTTCTTCGGGTCTCCTGCGAACCTCAGGAGGCCTGCTGCTGGACCGGACCGGGCGACAGCAGCCGCGACACGAGGGTGCGGGTCCATTCGGCGGTCAGCGGCAGGTCGGTGAAGACGGCACGGTAGTAGAGGGGCGCGAGTACGGCGTCCGCGGTGTGTTCGAGGGTCGGGGGCTGTTCACCCCGGGCCCGTTCCCGCCCGAGGATGGCTTCGAGCCCTTGCTCGCGCTCTCCGCGGCACGCCGCAGCACCCTGTTCTCCGCCCGTGCCGATGGTGGCGCGCACCAGGGCGAGGGTGTCCGGGTCGCCGAGGTCCTTGGCGAGGTCGAACGCGTAGCGCTCCAGGTCCCCGCGCAGGCTCCCGGTGTCCGGCACGACGATGTCCCCGGTGAAGCGGCTGGTCGCGACGTCGGCGAGCAGTTCGCCGACGGATCGCCACCGGCGGTAGACGGTGGTGGCGTGCACGCCCGCGCGGGCGGCCACCACCGGGATCGTCAGCACGTCGGGGGAGCCTTCGGCCACCACTTCCTGGACGGCCCGGTGCACAGCCGCTCGGACCTTCGCGGAGCGGCCACCGGGCCGGCTGCCGTTGCCGTTGCCGGACGGAGGGGTCGTCGTAGCGGTCATGCGGCCAGTATCGCATCGATCACTGCTTTTTAGGCTTTCCCCGGGCAAGCCTCCGACCCGCAGGAACGTAGCCGACATGCCGCCTGACCTGCGAAGGTCACTCTCGGTGCCTCGTGTCGCCAGCGGTCGTTTCTCGTCCTCATGCGTGCTGAATCCGTGCCCCGAGGGGACTTCGCAAGCCCGGGGGCTGGGCGACGAAGCATGCATCGTCGCCCAGCCCCCAGCGAACTGAAGCGCCGAGCAAGGCTCGTGCAGCCACCCCAGCATTCGAGCTTCCGCAGCCAGCAGCCCACCCCGGCAAGGCCGGAGGCCGCTGCCCTTCAGTCACTCTTGGTAGCTGCCCGCCGCCTCTATCCACCGCGGCCGCAGGTCGCGGAATCAGATGGAGATGACTTTGCCCTTCGCGAAATTAGGATCGCCTTGCTGCCCGTAGATGCTGATCCTGTACTGCGTGCTCGACACGTGCTCCCCCATAGCGAACAGCATCAGCTTGCTGCCGTCCGCGTAGAAGAAGAGGGTGACACTCTGCTGCCCGTTGCCCGAGCTCGCGTGCAGAACCGGCTTCCCGCGGAACTGGTAGGACCCCGTGGGCTTTCCCTGCCCGTTGAACGCCTGATTGAGGGACTGCTTCAGGTTCGCCAACCTGTTGCCCATTCCTGCTTCATTGAGGACGTTCACCAGGTAGGACTCGGCTTGCGGCTGGCGCATGGGGGTGGTCTGAGTCCCGTCGGTTTTGATGACCACCATCTCGGAAACTGCTGCAAGTGATGCCATGATCTCCCTTTCGACCCTTCGAACACGGTACTCCGGGATCGGCCCGAACCACCCTCAGATTACCCAGCGAGGCTGGGCCAAGTGAGGCTTTCCGGAAATCAGTCACACCATTCGCAGAGTCGGCTGGCTTCCCCGAGTTCGACAGCCGAAGAACGCGTGAACTCAGTGCTTCCGAGATCCACCAGGACTGGCCAGGTGTGGAGCCGACAGCAATTCCCAGTCGGCACTCAGCCACGTCCGCTGGAGTGGTGAATCGATGGCCAATCATAATCCGGCGTCAGGATACGAGGCGAGTTCCGAGCCGAGGTAGCGACAGGCAGCAGCTCCCAGCGCCCAGGCATTATGGGCGGCGACAGAACGTGCCAGAAGCCTTCCCTTCTCTGTCCACTCCGACTAGATCGGGCCACCGGATCCGAAGGGGACGAAGAAGAACGTGGTGCTGGGGTAGGGCCCGCTTCCACCCATAGGTACGGTTTTCGCAACGACGGCAGCATCCCGAGGGACCGGGAAGCAGAAATTGCTGCTCCTTGCGATATTCAGCGTGCAGCTCCCACTCGAACGCTGAATAGTGAACTCCAGCGCGTGGCCTCCATCGGCATTCCCGAAGATCATTCCATCCGTGCTGAACCTGAAGGTCTTCGCCTCTTTCATCGTGACAGTGAGTCGATGGATCAGGTCTCCGCCCATGATATTTGCGGCACCCTTGATGCTGAGTCCGTCGTGGGCGGTGGCGTTCCCGTGGATGTCGAGGTGGCCCTTGCCTAGGTCGGTGCCAATAGTGATCCCTTTCGCCTGCAGCTCGTCGAGAGTGTAGGTCTTCCCCTCGACCACGAGGATGTCGCGGGCGACTAGGTCTCCGCGTACGACCAGGCCGTTATGGGCGGTGGCATTGCCATAGACGTTGAGGTGGCCGGTGTCGAGGTCGGGTTTGGCGACGGTGACGGCGGTGGTGAGGGTGTGGACGAAGCTGGCGTCCTCGGCCGAGGTGGCTTGGAGCATGAAGCCGGTGGTGTTGTGCAGCGCGGGCGAGGTCCACTTGGGTTCGGAGTTGACGTTCGGGTCGGACTTGTCGTCCCAGTACATGACACAGGTGCCGTTCTGGATCTCCCAGGTGAGGGTGACCTTCTCGCCGTTCTCGACCATGATCTTGCTCGGACGCAGGTTGCGGAACAGGAAGCCGGGCGGGGCCTTGTCCACCGTGATCCGGACCGGCTCCTTCGGTGTGAAGTTGCTACTGGTCGGCGAGGTCTCCTCGATGACCTCGATCACGGGCTTGCCGACCACCTTGTTGATCGGGATCTGCGAGATGACCAGGGTGACCGCCCACTGCCCGGTGAACTCCGGCGCCCGGCCCGGGGTGAAGGTGAACACCCGCTTGTCCCCTTCCGCGACGGCCGTGGCAGTCCAGCCGTTGCCGTGCCCCGGATCGGAGCCACCGGTGACCGACTGCTTGATGTCGTTGGTGTTCACCGTGGTCAGATGCGCAGCGCCCGCGCCGATCGGGATCTTGACGATGATCTTCCGGCAGTACGCGGCCGTCGTCATGTTCCGGCCGACCGTGATGTCGAGCCGGCCGATGACGGGGTCCTTGTCGGTGCTCGCGTTCAACGGATCCGTCGGACTCGTGGCGAGGGAGTAGCTGAGCAGCGCGTCGGCGGAGGTGGCGTGAATGGCCATGCTGTCGTCCTTGTCCTGGAGTCGGGCGCCTACGGCGGAGGGAGTTGGCGCGGTGGGGCGGCGGAAGTACCCGCAGGACTCAGTGCGGGATGGTTCCCAGGAACTCCAGCTCACCGTCGCCGAAGGAGCACCAGTGCAGAGTGGCCTCGATATCCCGCCAATAGTGGCGGGTGTACATGCACTCTCCTTGGTGCAACGGCACGGAGAGGGTCTTCTCCTCATCCCCGGCGCCGACATCTGCGCTGAACGTGGCGATCCGCTCGTGAAAGTCGCTGCCGTCGGCTCGGATCCACAGCTCGATGTTCCTGGCGCTGGAGCCGGTTCGCTTGAAGGTCACGGTCACGATGCCGTCGGTGGTCGCCCGCCAGTCACTGCTGTCCTCCATCGCGACCGGAGGGTGGCGACGCAGGATCCTGGCCTTCCCGTAGACGGTGAGGTCTCCGATTTCGATATCCGGCTTGTCCACGGTGACGGCGGTGGTGAGGGTGTGGATGAAGCTGGCGTCCTCGGCCGAGACGGCCTGCAGCATGAAGGCGGTGGTGTTGTGCAGTGCGGGCGAGGTCCACGTGGGTTCCTTGCTGACGTCCGCGCCGGGCTGGTCGTCCCAGTACATGGTGCAGCGGGCGTTCTGGACTTCCCAGGTGAGGGTGACGGGGCAGCCGTTGTCCACCATGATCTTGCTCGGGCGCAGGTTGCGGAACAGGAAGCCGGGCGGGGCCTTGTCCACAATGATTGTGGTGGTCTTCTGAGTGAAGTCACCGTTGGTGGGCGAGCTTTCCTCGATGACTTCGATGACCGGCTTGCCGACCACCTTGTTGATCGGGATCTGCGAGATGACCAGGGTGAGCGCCCATTGCCCGGTGAACTGCGGCGGCCGGCCCGGGGTGAAGGTGAAGACCCGGTGGTTGCCCTCGGCGACGGCGGTCGCGGTCCAGCCGCCGCCCTGCTCCGGCGTGGTGCCTCCGGTGACCGACTGCTTGATCTCGTCGGTATTGACGGCAGTCAACTGCGCGGCGCCCGCGCCGACCGGGATCTTCACAACGATCTTCCGGCAGTACGCGGCCGTCGTCATGTCCCGGCCGACCGTGATGTTCAGCCGCCCGATGACGGGGTCCTTGTCGGTACTCGCGTTCAGCGGATCCGTCGGACTCGTCGCGAGCGCATAGCTGAGCAGTCCGTCGGTGGAGCTGGTGTAGATGGTCACGCGGTCCTCCTTGTCCGGGGGTCAGGCACCTGGGGCGGGGCGGAGCTGGAGGTAGCCGGCCCGCGCGGTGGGGATCGGGTCGTCGGGGTGGGCGGCGCTGTCGGCCTGGAGGATGGGCAGCTCACCCCACTCGGGTACCGGGCCTGCGGTCGCGTAGGGCTCGGCCCAGGTCCAGTCGCCGTGCCAGGCGGCGGGACGGGGCATGACCAGGCCGCTGCCGGGCGCATCGGTGCTGACCACGAAGGAGCGGACTGCCACCGGGGCGGCCATGGCGCCGGTGAACCGCAGCCGCAGGTAGCGGGTGGAGAGCGCGGTGTCGAGGTGGATCTCGGCAGCGGCGGGGCAGTCGGCAAGCACGGTCCAGGCTTCGGCGTCGGCGGAGTGTTCCAGGACGCCGGCCGGCGTGGTGTGCCCGCCGGTGAGGTCGCCGGGGTAGAGGTCGACGCGGTCGACGTTGCGCTGTTCGCCGAGGTCGACCATCACCCAACTGCCGGCGCCGGCCTGCTCGGTGCTGAGCCAGTAGGTGCTGAGGTCGCCGTCCAGCAGGTTGGCCAGCGGGTAGCCGTCGGCGGCGCCGAGCGGGGAGCCGGCTTCCTGTTCGCCGGCGCGGGTGGGGGCGAGCAGCGGGTCGAGGCGGAAGGACGCGCGGATGCGGGCGAGCGCTTGGTGGACGAGGTCGGCGTCCAGGCCGAGGGCGGCGACGGGCAGGATGCCGGTGGTGGCGTGCACCGGCGTGTGCGGGTCGGCGAGCAGCGTGAGGCGATGGGTGATCAGTTCACTGCCGGGGCGGGCGGGCAGCGCGAGGTCGTGGCCGTATTCGATGGGCTGGACGTAATCGCTGGTGCCGGGCGCGGGGGCGACCGCGTTGAGGCGGGTGTAGTCGGTGGCGCCGCCGGGGCCGGTGGTGCTGGCGTAGTAGCCGATCAGCCCGTCGGTGAGGCGCTCGGGGTCGCCGAGCTTGATCGGCCACTGGTAGCTGGGGTAGTAGTCCTCGGGCGGCGGCTTGAGGGCGTCCCAGCCGGAGCTGGTCAGCGGCGGGCCCTGGAGTTCGATGCCGAGTGCGGCGCGGATGAGGGCGACGGGGCGTCCGGCGAGGCGGGCCGGGGTGCGGTCCTCCTGGGCGCTGGGGTCGGTGATGGTGTCCAGGGTGGTGTCGATGGTGGCCATCAGGTGCCGGAAGGCGGCGGGTGGCCGGCGGCCGGTCAGTTCGAGGATCAGGCCGGCCAGGTCCGGGAAGACGTCGGCGAAGTCGGCCGGCCCGGCGTAGGGAGCGTGCGGCAGCGGGTTGAAGGCGGTGCGGGTGTCGTCGCCGACCACGCGCAGTTCGCCGAGCGGTGCGCCGTCGGGTGCGTAGACCAGCAAGGTCTCGTCGAGGTAGTTGAGGAGCAGCCAGCCCGCCACCGGGGTCTCGCCGACGGCGGCCGGGTCAGGGGAAAGAGCGGTGTAGCGGGCGTTGTCACGCGAGCGGAGCGCGTCGAAGCGCATCCGGGTGTCCTGGAGCAGGCGGGGAGGCAGCTGGAAGAACCGGTCGGGTGTGGCGATGCCCTCGAAGAGCGGCTTGTCGGGTTTCACGCTGTCGGCGTGGGCGGTGGGGAGCTTCAGGTAGTTCTGCTGCTGGAGGTTGGTGGCGTCGCAGGAGCGGCCGAAGCGGTCGATGATCCGCAGGTCGCGGAAGTAGAACTGGCCGGCCCGCACGGGCTGGAAGCGGTCCGGCGGGGTCGTGCCGAAGACCCCGGCGGCGGGGACGGACTGCGGATCGCCGAACCGCCACCCGTTCTCCGGCGACGGCAACATCCGCGCGGCGCCGTCCTGTTGCAGCAGCCAGTCGTTGAAGCCGTCCAAGGTTTGGGAGAGCAGGTCGAGCTGCTCGTAGTCCTCTCGCAGGGCGCGCAGGCCGACGGTCTCCGACTCCGGGTAGCTGTCGAGGTAGCGCTCGATCTGGCGGCGCAGCACGTAGGAGACGGTGGGGGCGAGGTAGCAGCGGTCGGCGAAGGTCAGCCAGCGCATCTGGTCGTCGCCGGTGGAGTCCTCGCCGCTGCGCTGGGCGCCGGTGCCGTCCCAGTGGTAGTCGGTGCCTTTGCCGGTGGTCTTGAAGGTCCAGTTGTCGCGGTTGTCGCTGTGGTACGGGATGGGGCAGTAGTGCAGTTCCCACTGGAGGTACATCGGGGCCCAGGGCTGCTGCCAGAGTGCGGTGTACTCGGCGAGGGTGCCGCGCAGCTTGCCCGCGGGGTCCTTGAGGGCGACCTCCAGGGCGTTGCTGGTGCCCGAGGTCGTGCGGTAGGCCTGGTCGAGGAGGTCGCATTCGGCGAGCAGCGCACGGCAGGCGGTCGGCAGGTTCGTCAGGTCGGGCACCAGCGGGGTGGTGGGCACGGGGACGGTGGCGTCGTTGATGACGATCGAGGTCAGCAGTCCGCTGGGGATGCGGCAGGGCAGCGGGTCGTCCTCGTCGCGGCTGAGCGGTTCGCCGGCACCGGTGCCTTCGATGACGACGACGGGGTCGGCGGGGCGGTAGAACGGCTCGCGGGCGATGCGCTTGAGTTCCAGCGTCTCGGGGAGGCCTCGTCGGTGGGCCTCGGCGTCGATGGCGGCCTGCTGCGCCTCGGGGGTGAGGCCGTGCGGCAGGGCGGCCAGCAGAGTGGCGGTCTGTGTGAGGAGGGTCTGGGCCTGCGTGGCGAGACTGCCGCCGACGGCGGGGCTGAGCTGGGTGTCCGCAGCGGCATCGAAACCGTCCGGGTGCTCGCCGGGCTGGTTGCGCAGCCACCACAGCGTCCACAGGCGTTGCTGGGCGTCGCGCAGCAGGGGCGCGAGGGCGTCGTACCGGGCCTGGGCTTCGTTGAGTTCGTCCAGCCAGGCGGGCACCGGCGGCAGGTCGACGGGTTCGTCGCTGGGGCGGGGGACGATCTGCCAGGCGTGGCCGCCGTCGCTGCCGGAGTACCAGGCGCGGCGGGTGGCCTCGTCCAGGTCGGTTTCGCCCTCGACGGTGCCGTAGGTGTCGATGGTGCCCTCGAACAGTGCGCGTACGAGGTCGCCGGTGCGCGGCGAGCGGGTCTGCCGGGTCACGAGCGCGGCTGCGGCGTCGGCGGTGCTGTGGCCGATGGCGACGGTCTGGTGCAGGGGCCGTGGGCGGGCGTCCGGCTGGGGGTAGAAATTGAGCTGCCGCCAGGGGATGCCGAGGCTGTGCCCGGCGTACAGGGTGCGCTGCGGGTCGGGCACGTCGGCGGGGGCGGACCAGCCCAGGGCGGCGAGGATCTCGCGTACGCCGGTGACGCCCTCGGGTAGCAGTCCGGGGATCTCGGCTGCCTTGGTGAGGATGTCCGAGGCGGGGTCGGAGTACCAGCCGATCACCTGGTAGCTGAGTTCGGTGTCCGGCGGGTAGAGGTTGACCTCGTCGGGGTCGTCCTCGTGCTTGATGTCCTGGAGGGTGTCGTGGAGGAGGAAGACGTCCTTGTGGTAGATCGCGAAGGCGGCGAAGGCCGGAAGGCCGGGGCCGACCGCGGTCAGGAACAGCTCGCGGGGTGCGTCCTCGGGTTCGGTCCACGGCCCGTCGGCGAGCTTGTGGTGGCGGCCGATCCAGTCGGTGTGCGGATCGGTCTCACCGCCACCGGGGCTGCGGGTGGTGGCGAAGCGGCTGGTGCCGTAGCCGAGCCTGGCCTGGTAGTCGCTGTCCTCCAGGTAGTCGGAGTGCACGACCCAGCCGGTGGCCTTGCGCACGCCGAGCGGGGAGCGGTGGTAGCGCACGACGAGCCAGCGGTTGGGCACCAGCGGGAAGGTGGTCTCACCGGTGGCGGGGTCGTAGTGGCCGCGGGTGAGCGCCTCGGGCAGTTCCCACTGGACGTGCAGTCCGTCGTCGCCTTCGCTGATCCCCTGGTCGCTCTGCCCGGGGCCGGGTTCGGCCGGGGCGTTGTCCTCGACCATCCCGCCGAGGTTCGGGTACCAGCGGGTGAACAGGTCGCCGGCCCTGACCTTGTCGTTGACTTGGAGGGTCCGCACGCGTACCGGCACGATCAGGTCACTCATCTGGGGCTCCTTACGGCCGGGGCAGCAGCAGTTGTTCGAGCGGGGCGTTGACCAGTTGGACCGCGAACTCGCTCGGGCGCAGCGTCTGCTTGCCCAGGGCCCGGGCGAGCTCGGGCACCAGGGCTCCGCTGCCGAGCAGGTTCAGCACGTCCTCGCTCCCCGGGCGCAGGAAGCGGCCGAAGACCGTCCCCTCGCTGGGGAAGTCGCGGCCCAGCGAGGCGCCGAGCGGCGGGGTGGTGTTCGGGGTGAGCTGGCGCAGGCCGAGCAGGCCGCCGTCGTCGATGCCGAAGTGGATGCCCTGGCCGGGTTCGCGGATCGTCAGGGCGTCCGGGATGTCGTCGAAGAGGACGAGCAGGGTGTCGGGGGCGAGGTGGGCGCGGCGCAGTTCGGCCAGCTCGGCCCCGGCGCGGCGGGCGATGAGGATGATGTCGGGCCAGGCGGGGACGAGTTGGGAGCGCAGCAGGAGTCCGGCCTTGGGCCTGGCGCCGAGGCTCTGGGCGGTGGTGGCCGCGCGCAGGGTGTCGTCGAGGCGCTGGTCCATGGAGGTGTGGATGCCGACGCCGGCGGCGCCGTCGATGAGCGCGTCGATCCACTGCTGGTCGATGGCGAAGACCCGCAGGGACTCGTCGGGGAGCATGTCGGGGTGCGGGACGAGGTAGTGGAAGGGCACGCCGCGCAGCAGCCTCAGGCGGTCCAGCCAGCTGGGCATGGAGGCGGTGCGCGCGTCGGCGGTGGCGCGCAGCGCGCTCTGGGCGGCTGTGGTGGACAGGGCGGCGCGGGCTTCGGCGCGGGTGAGTGCGATGCGTGGTGCGCGGCGCGGGACGTCGAGTGGGTCGACGTTGGGCGCGGCGAGTGCCTCGGCGAGCGGGGTTTCGGCGAGGGTGCGCAGCCAGTCCAGGCCGCGCTGCGGCACCGGGTCGCCGGCCTGGGCGGCGCGGGCGGAGCGGGCCGGGTCGGCGGCCAGCTTCATCATGGCGGCGGCCTGGTTGGCGAGTTCGCGCCGGGCGCGGGTGACGTCGGCGGCGTAGTCGGGGTCGGCCAGGCCGATCGCGCGGCCCAGGGTCCACGCGGAGGCGTAGCTGACGTCGAAGAGGCCGTGTTCCTCCTCGTAGATGAGCAGGTGGTCGGCGGTGGTGTGGTCGCCGGGGGTGGGCGGCAGTTCCCGGGCGGTGACGGGGGTGCAGGGGCCGCGGTACCAGGCGTAGCCGAGTTCGCCGGACAGGACGCGGTGCGGGACGGGCGCGTAGCCGAGCTTCAACCGCTCGGTGACGTAAGTGTCCTCGGGGTCGGAGCCGGCGGCGGTCTGGGGTTCCAGGCGCAGGGTGAGTCGCTCGGGGTCGGTGCTGTTGCCGGGGGCGACCAGGTTCCTGAGCAGGCCGACGGCGTCGAAGCGCGCGTTCTCGTCGCTGGTGAACGACCAGGTCCACAGGGTGCACAGGCGCAGGTGGGTCTTGTCGCCGGGGATGGTGCCGGCCAGCGGCTTGTCGTGGCCCTCCAGCGAGACCAGGTGGACGGTGTAGGCGCCGCCGGTGCGCGGGAAGCGGTTGGCGGTCAGCACCGCGTAGTCGCCTTCGGTGAGGACTTCGCCCTCGAAGCGGCGCTTGGCCTGTTCGACCCGGCGGACGTGGGCGAGGTAGGACAGCTCGCCCTCGGTGGGGATCAGCCGTCGGAACAGGGGGACGGGCACGTCGATGGTGCGGCAGGTGCTCGCCTCCGTCTCCGTGGGCAGGCCGCTGATCGCCGGTCCCAGGACGCCGGATTCGGCCGGTCGGCAGAGCTGGGCAACCGTGCGCGAGGCCGCGAGCCCCATGGCGTCGGGGTCCTCGGGCAGTTCGCCCTCCCGGAAGACCATCAGGGCCAGCCACGGCGCGCGGGCCTCCACCCGGGACCACTTCGGTTCGCGCTCCCACGGCAGGATCGAGCGGTTGAGGGTGATGTGCGGCAGTACGAGGGCGTGGTCACCGGAGGCGCCGGGGGCGGGGAAGACGGCGTGCACGGAGGAGGGGTCCAGCACGAACTGGACCGCCCGGACCTCGAACTCCTCACTGGTGGCCGGGAGTTTGTCGGGCGCGTCGATGTCGCCGTGGGCGTCCTTGAGGACGTGGCGGACATCCGCGCGGTAGGTGCCGGCGGTGATGGCGGGCAGCAGGTGGTCGTAGAAGGTGATGTCCAGCTCGGGCAGGGTCGGCACGAGGGTCCCCTCAGACGGTGGCCAACGGTGATGGGTGGTCAGTTGGCCGCGGTGAGCAGTGGCGACGAGACCAGGGTGTCGGCGGCGATCGCGGCATACTTCGCCCGGGGGCCGTTGGCGCCGGGCGCCACCCCCAGGCGGGCCATCGCGGCGTAGGCGGCGTCGCGCCTGGGCTGTTTGACGGCGATCGTGCGGGCGATGGTGTCGATGCTGCCCGACCCGGAGACCGGCGCGGGTCCGGCGCTCTGGCCGGGCCGGCCGGTCAGCTTGCTGTCCGGGTTGACCTTCTCGGTGCCCAGGGCCTGGGAGGTGATCGGACCGGTCGCGGCGGCAGGTTCGAGCTTCGGGCCCGGGATCTCGAAGCGCAGCCCGCTGAGCCGCCTGGGCAGCAGCGTGTCCTCGTCCAACGCGTCGCCGGGCTTGTTCAGCGGATCGCCCCACAGGGCGCGGGCGGCGTCCTTGCGCAGCACGGTGATGGTCCAGTTCACCGGGTCGAACGGCTTGTCCCCGTTGTTGCGCCAGAGGGTGACGCGGTGTTCGGAGGTCACCGCGGTCTTGCGCATCGGCCGGATCGCGATGGCCGGGTCCGCCGATCCCACGAGATCGTCGTTGAGGTAGACGTGGGTGGCCGGCAGGGCGGACTCCGTGGTGAAGACGAACCCGTCGCGGGAGACCAGCAGGGGTGCCTCGACGGCGCGGCGGGCGGCGAGTTCGCCCGCGTCCACGTCCGCCAGCAGGCCCTTCTCCGGTGTGATGGCCAGCGGCGCGGGCAACTGCGCGCGCACTTCGGACCATTCGGCGGCGGGCAGCGGCTCGCGCTTGGAGCCGATGTCGAAGCTGAAGGAGATGAACCAGACCTTGACGGTGACCCGGCCGCCGAACGGAGGCGTCCACAGCGCCAGGTTGATGCCGACCGAGATCGAGACCCGGACCTTGACGAACCACACCTTGATGGTGAACGCGACGCCGATGCTGATCCCCAGCGCCATGTCCAGGTAGAACGGCTTCCACTGGATCAGCACGTCCAGGTAGGCGGTGAACCACGCTGAGAGCAGGCCTGAGGTGTAGGTGGCGGCGAGCCGGCCGCCGATCATGAACGCGCCGGGGGTGAGCGCGGTGTAGCCCTCCGCCTTGACCATGATCTTGCTGTCCGGCGACCAGGTGAAGCCCAGCCGGGCGGGCCTGGGGTAGTGCGCGGGCACCTTGAACCGCGGGTGGTAGCCGCCCACGCTGAGCACGAAGTCCCCGGCCCTGGACCCGGCGGTCCACACGTACACCGCGATCCCACCGGTCAACCGGCAGGCCGGGTCGAAGATGAACGAGCCCGCGCCGACCGCCACGTCCAGCGACAGCAGCCCCTGGGACTGCTGGTAGGCGAGCTTGAGGTCCAGATCCAGGCGGGCATGCACCTTCTTGCCCGGGGCCGCGTTGCGCGGGAAGGTGATCGAGGTACGGCCCAGCAGCATCACGTTCAGCTCGCGGCCGAACTCCACCAGGGCCAGCGCCTTGGTGTCGATGAACTTGAACGTGGTGAACTGGACGCCGATCGCGCCCCAGTACTGGCCGTCCGCCGGACGCACCCAGTCCGTCAGCGCGTTGAGGATCTCCTGCGGGGTGGCCTCCGGGCGCCCGTCCAGGCGGGCGATCAGCGGGAACTCCGGCAGCTCCTCGATCCTCGGCACCCGCACCGAGCTGTTGACGCCGAAGCCCCCGGACAGGCCGGTGACGGTGAAGGCTGGCGGCCCGAACAGTGCGACGCCACCCTTGGCCGCCGCCTCGCCGAACAGGAACACCGACGCCCAGCCGCCCGTGCTGCGGGCATAGCTGCCAGCCGCCTGCATCGCGAAGAAGCCGGCCTCCACCGCCACCAGGCCCGCGATGTACACCTCGTACGCCGGATCCTGGCGCACCTCCAGCACGCCGGTGACCTTCAACGGCGGAATTGCGATCCGCACCCCGGCCCCGGCCAGCACCGGAGTGACGGTGAAGTCCTGGTCCACCGCCAGGCCCAGGCCGATCATGTCCAGCGCCACCGGCCCGAGCGTCAGAGTGGCGTCGAAGGCGACGAACAGCCGGCCCTTCGCGTAGCCCAGGCTCACCCGGCGGATCCGCACCGGCCCGAAGACCTGATCCAGCTCCTGGGCTGAATCGCTGCGCTGCTGCCCCGCAACGGCGGCACGTTCACGCCCCAGCACGACCGCGCCCTCGGACGTGTCCAGCGACACCAAGTCACCGCTCCCACCCTGCGACAGGGCAGCGGCACCAGTGCTGTTCGGCCGCCAGACCAGTGGCGCCAGCGCCCGGCCACCCATCGTCAGCAGCCCCCAGATGAGCAGGCCGCGCTGCAGCGCCTCGTCCAGCAGCACGGGCAGCAGCCCCTGTGCGGCCCCGGGCAGGCCCGCGACCGCGGCGTTCAGCGCCCGGACCTGGGCGAGGGGCCAGGCGCGATCCGCGTAGCAGAACTGCACTCCTGTCACGACCACATCGCGATCCGCCGGGATGCTCTCCCCCACCAGCGGCAGATCGGACGCCCGGGCCCCCACCACCCCTCGGACCGCCACCAGCCGAGCGACCGCCGGCCCGGTGCCCTCGGGCACCGACGCCACCACCACCCCCACCCGGCCGACGACCGCCGACACCACCAGCGACCCCGCCGCGGCGGTCCCCACGGGAAGACGGTAGGCGAACGACGCCGAGCCGAGCGATGGAACGAAAGGCTCCAGGTCCGCCGGGACATCGATTCCGACGGCCGCGGCCAGGTGAGCCAGCGTCAGCGCTTGGCCGTCGTTCTCCAGGGAGGCGCTCAGTTCCCAGGCCCCTGAGCCCGTCTTGGCGATTGCGCCGCTGAACCACAGCCGGGTCTCCGCGCCTTCGACGGCGGCGGTGAAGCCTGCGTCCGCGGACAGCGAGAACGTCGAGGCCCCGCCGGCGGCCGGGGTCGAATGCCGGAAGCAGACGAGCAGGTCCATCACCGTGTCACCGAGGCGGACCTCGGTGGCTGCGGTGAACTCCCATTCCTCCCGGCCTCCAGGGCTCGTCAGCACCTCGATCGTCAGGTACTGCAGGTCGAAACTCCGCAGGCCCTCCGGGATTTCACCGGCCACTCCCCAGTTCTCACCGAGCCAATCGAAGAGGTCGGCCATCCGAACGTTTTCCGCAGTCGCCCCGCGAAACAGGTAGCCGCTCTCATCGGACCAGGTGTCCAGATCCAGCCGGGTGCCGCCGATGATGACGAAATCAACCCCCTGTGGCATGCCCAGTACCGGTACGCAGGTCAGCGGCTCCGCCGCCGTGCCGGACAGGGATCCGACGGGCCGGATGCGGTACTTGGCGCCGTCCGGCTCCCAGTCGGCGCCTTTCAGCGGCCATACCCGGTTCGGGGTGAATGCCTCGATGAGGCCCTTGAAACCCTGCACGCCATCTTTTTCCATCCCCCCGCCCTTTGGCTTCTTGCTGAACCGGTCCAGACTGGCGAAGGCCGCAGTCCGCTTGGTGAGCGCCTCCTGGCCGATGATCCGTGCGCTGCCGCTTTCGACTTTCGGGCCCGGATCGTCGGTTCGGTTCTGATTGTCCGGACCGACGAACAGGTTTCCCGGAAGCCAGGTGAGGATGTTGTGGATGTCATCCAGACCATCCAGGGTGATGCCGTCAGGGTCATAGCTGGAGTCGGGGTCTTTGAACGTCTCCACGAACTCCTTGATGCGAGGGAAATTGAGCTTCTCCTGGTCCGTGTAGTCCAGGGTCTCAAATTTCCGGACCACCGTGTCGGCGAACTCCTCCAGCCCCGCCCTGAGACTGGACCCCTTGACGTTGTACGCGTTTTCGATGGCCGCGTTCCATGATTTGATGAGCGTTTCGAAAGGGATCACGTGATGGCGTGCCAGCTTGATCCCCCCGACCGGCTGCACCTGGTCGAGGTCGCCCGGTTTGCGGTTGACCAGCTCATCCGCGAAGGGATAGCCACCGCGTCCTTTGAGCAACAGCTTCATACGCTCGGCCACTGTCCAGCCTCCTCGGCTTGTGCGGCTACTCCGGTCTTGTGTGACCTGGGAAGGATCGGCTCACCGGCCTCCTCGCGGGTCCAGTGACGCGCTGTCGCCAGCCCGGCGATCCGGCAGCCGACGTCGGCCTCCGACGGCCTCCGACGGCCTCCGACGGCCGTGGTCAGCCGAGCCGAAGAGACGGCTCGCCGTACACCGGCCCCGCGCAGGGCCTCAACAGCCCATACAGCTCAGGGAGTTCGATCGGATGCAGGCGCAGGACAAGGCCCTCCCCCGATGCCGGAAGCCGGTGAGAGATCCGCAACGAACATCGACATGAGAAATCCCCTCGTCCCGACACGAGTGACGCCACTTCGAAGCACCCGACCCTCGACGGAACAGGCCAGGACTCACCACGCCAGGCAACGAGCAGCAGACATCGACCATCGTCATACACCTGCCCACCTGACAGGGGCACGATCTTGTCACGCCCCGTGATCAAGTCGCTCCTTAAGGCGATATCCGGCCACCGATATGGCCGAGTTCACCACCTTCTCACCCAGAAAGCCGATCTCGGCCAGCCTGACCCGAAGCGCCGACCGTACGGACCACTCGGACCGCCTCAAGGGACCTACCGGCCCGCCGCCCCAGGCCGTTCGCCGTCCTCGCGGAAACCCTGAGGGTTCGCGCCTGATCCACCCTGCCACCCGCCGGCCGCACCGACGAGTTACCCGCGGGCCCAACCCCACCAGGGGCACTGACAACCTCAGAGCTCGCCCTCATCACCCTGGTCGACGTCGTGCAGCGTCTCACCGAACCGCTCCAGCGCCTCCTCCGGCCCGCAACCGAAGGCGCGGCCGATGTACTCCCAGGTCATCAGATTGCTGCGGGCCTTGCGGCCGGCCAGCAGGGCGGTCGACCCGGCGGCGCGCTCGAACCGGGCGGCCGCACGGGCAGCGGCGTACGGCCTACTCTCCGTCAGATCGCAGATCCGGTCCACCAGCGCCGCGACCAGCTCCTCGACCTCTCGTGGCACCACACCCTCAGCCAGGTCGACGTGCCACTCCCAGTCCGCGAACGGCCCGGTGGCCTCGCCCACCGCCTCGGTCGCCGCGTCGTCACCGAAGTCCAACAGATGCACCCGCTCACCCCGCCAGCCGCAGCCGCAACCACCGCGCACCGCAACGGCCCGAGGACCATCCGCACCGTTGTAGAGCCACCAGGTGGTGCGCCCGTCCGGCAACGGCGCCGGCTCGCTGCCGTCCGCCAACACCGCCACCAGGAAACCCTGGTGGCGCCCGCTCTCGTCAACCCATGGCATGCCGTGTCCCTCGCGTCCCTGGAATACAGCACCAGGGTTCGCGGCCTGTGACGCAGTGTCAAGACTTCGCGACAACCGGTGCGACCCGCAGCTCAAGGCTGCGCGCACCAGCCGCCGCACGCCGGATCAGGGGTGCTCAGGCAGTTCGGTGAGCCGCTCGACCCGGGTGACCGTCCCGTTCACCGAGTCGACCGCGCACCTCGACCAGTCCAACTTGCCGCGCGCGCCCAGCTCGTCCAGGACGACCCGGTGGAGCTTGGCCCACACCCGGGCCCTGCTCCATTCGGTGAATCGCCGGCGGGCGGTCTGCCCGGACGGGCCGAAGCAGGGCGGAAGCTGGGCCCAGGTGCACCCGGGCGTCGCGACGAACACGATCGCCACCAGCACCTCCCGGTCGCCGCAGCGGCGCCCGACCACCGCCCTGTGGGCGGGTCGGCGCCGCCGGTACCACCAACTGGAACAGCTCCCACAACTCGTCCGGCACCAAGCGCTCCACGATCGTCACGGAAGCAGCCTGCAAGTCCAAAGCCGAACCCACGGCCACCATCACGCAATGGACCGAGTTCGAACGCGGCGGCCATTTCGCCGCCATGGAGGAACCCGCCGCCCTGACCGGCGACATCAGGACGTTCTTCCGCGCCCTGCGGTGAAGCCGAGGCGCGCCCCGGGCCCTCGGGTACCGGCGGACGCCGGCGAGCGGCAATCCGCCGGACGCGAGCGACCGGGTGCGCGACAGCCGGGGAGCCCGGGCCGCGCCGGCCAGGCCCGGCAGGTGCACCGCCCTTCCCGCAGGGCCTGCACCACGGCCTGCCCGTCGGACTCCAGGAACAGCTGGCCAAGAAACTGAAGCCGGGCGACCGCATCGACAGCGAGGTCGTTTTCGTGGACACCAAGGTGTCCCTGACCCCCACACCGGACGCCGAGGCCGTCAGGCGCAAGGACCAGGAGGCCGGCCAGGCGGGGAAGGCAGCCCCGGCGTCCTCGGCCGGGTGAAGGGCCATCGTCCCGGCGAACGACCGGGTCCGTACGGAAACACCGCCGGCACGGCATCGTCGAGCCGGGTTCGCACGAAGCAGGATAGAGGGGTTCATTTCGCCCACTGAGCATCCGTCAAAGACGAATCATCAGAAGGCGTGCACGAACAGGCACGCATGGCGGCGATCCTCGCGGACACCTCGACCGCGAAGGTCACCACCCGTACATCACGCCACGCAGCTGATCAATGACCCAGCACTTCTCAAGCCGTAGGGCCGTCTCAGCTCTCCGAACAGCCGGTACCTCTGGTCCTTCCGGGCCGATGCCCTCCGACCGGGTGCGGCCAGAGGGCATCGGTGCTCTTGCGTTCCGGCGCTCTTGCGCGGGCGGGCGGTGTGTCAGGTGGCGATGGTGGCGACGGGTTCGAGGCCGTAGGTCCGGGCGTAGCCGTTCTCGGCGCCGACGAGGAGGTCGACGACCTCGAAGTAGCGGTCCCAGAAGGGGGTTTCGCGCAGTGCATCGACGAGGATCTGGTAAGCGTGGTGGTCGTCGGCCTCCCACACCCAGACATCGGTGACGCGAGCGGAGTAGAACTCCGTGTCGTAGAAGCGCGACCGGACGCCGGTGGTCTTGGCCTTGATGGCCGGCAGGACCTGGGTGGTGAAGGCGTCCACGCGTTCCTGGACGGTCAAGGCGAGCCATTCGGGCGTGGTCTTGACCAGCATGAACGCCGTGACCGGCGGTTCGGACTTTTCAGCGGACATCGGGGTGCCTCCCAAGCGGCAGGTGGTAGGGGTCTCCAGGCTCCGTGGTGCGCCCGGCACGGGGTGCTGGGCTTCAGGAGAGGACGGCGGGCTTGAGGGTCCGGGCGCACCACTGCTCGAAGCCGGTGGGGGAGGCGGTGTCCGGGGTGCGGGCGACGCCGGCGTCGAGGCCCTCGTCCTTGGCCCGCTTCATGTCGACCACGCCCTGGGCGAACGCCTCGTTGAGGCCGTAGCCGACGAGGGTGGTGTACAGCTCGTCGAGCGACTGGCGTTCGTAGCGGACGGGGCGGCCGAACTGCTCGGTCATGACGCGGGCCAGGTCGTTCGGGGACAGGTCCTGCGGCCCGAGGACCGGGACGCTGCCGGTGCCGGTCCACGAGCGGTCCAGCAGCAGGTCGGCGGCCGCGGCCGCGATGTCGGCGACGGCGACGAAGGGGGCCTTGCGGTCGGCGTCGACGGAGTCGGTGAAGACACCCTTCTCGCGGATCGAGTCGGCCTCCTCCAGGAGGTTCTCGAAGAAGGACGGGTTGGCCAGGGCCCGGTAGGCGACGCCGGTGCCGGCGATGAGGTCGTCCATCGCGAGGGAGGCGGTGACGAGGCCGGCCCGGTCGGCGAGCGGGGTGCCGCGGCCGAGCGCGGAGACGCCGACGACGTGGCCGACGCCGTGGGCGACGAGCGCCTCGACGGCGGCGCGGGTGAAGCCGCTGTAGGCGTCGTATGGGGTCAGGGAGGAGTCCGGGGGGACGAGCCAGAAGACCGCGTTTGCGCCCTCGAAGGCCCGGTCGAGGACCTCGGCGTCCGCGTGGGAGCCGGTGACCACGTCGACGCGTCCGTGCGCCGCGTCCGGGAGCCGGGCGGGATCGCGCACGATGACGCGCAGTTCCTCGCCCGCGGCGGGGGCGGACTCCAGGAGCTGGGAGAGCAGGTGACGGCCGATGTTCCCGGTGGGACCAGTGATGACGATCATGAAAACCTCGTGGCTCGTGCTGGTTTCGGTATGCCCTCATCCTGCTGAGATCCGCCGTGCTGCCACAATGGGAACTTCAGCACGGAATCATTGACTGAAATGGAATAATGCTGGTGAGCAGCCCCGATCCGGTCATCGACGCCAATCTCGCCATCGCCCTGGATGCTCTGCTGACCGAGCACAGCGTGACCCGCGCCGCCGCACGACTGCACACCTCACCCGCCGCCATGAGCCGCACCCTGGCCCGGCTGCGCCGCATCCTCCAGGACCCCCTCCTGGTCCGGGCCGGGCAGGCCATGGTTCCCACCCCGCGCGCCGAGGCCCTGCGCGAGGAGGCCGCCACCGTGGTGCGCAGCCTCGGAGCGCTGCTCAGCCCCGGCACGAGCGTCGACCCCGCCGGCCTCCGCAACACCTTCACCCTCCAGGCCGCCGACCTGGTCGGCGCGGCACTGGCCCACGGTCTGCTGCAACTGGCCCAGCAGGAGGCGCCGGGGGTCTCGTTCCGGATCGGGGCCGAAGAACTGGAGGCCGGGCCCGCCCTGCGCGACGGCCGGATCGACCTGGAGGTCGGATCCATCGACCACGTGGACCCCGAAACCCGGGTCGAGGAACTGGTCAGCCTCCGCATGGTCGCGGCCGTCCGGGCCGGCCATCCGCTCACCGAAGGGCCGCTGACCCCGGCCCGGCTCGCTGCCGCCCACCACATCGCGGTCAGCCGCCGCGGCCGGTTCACCGGCCCCCTCGACACCGCGCTGGCCGAGCAGGACCTCCACCGTCGGGTCAGCGTCGTCCTGCCCAGCCACCTGGCCGCGATGACCCTCGCCACCCGCAGCGACCTCGTCTGCCTGGTACCCGCCGCACTCCCCGGCGCCGCCCCCTCACCCCTCACCCACGACGCCGGCGCCCTCGGACTGCACCTCCTCGACATCCCCCTGGCACTGCCGCCACTGACCATCGGCATGGCCTGGCACCCCCGGCACACGGCCGACGGGGCCCACCGCTGGCTCCGCGACGCCGTCCGGCGGGTGCTCCGGCCTTGGGGACCATCGGTACAGCCATTAGCGCTAAGCCGCTGATCCTGGTCAGGCCGGGGCTTCGTGGGTGCTGACGCGGTTCGCGTACTCACGGCGGGCCTTGCGCTGGGCGGGGACAGCCGCAGTGGCGTCGAGGGGCTGGCAGAGGTCCAGGAGCCGCCGGTGGATCGCGGGGACGGCGGTGACGCGCAAGGTATAACCCTGGCCTCGCCGTACGGTCACGCCCTAGTGCGGCGCGCTCGGCGGGCGCCAGCTCGGCGGTGCGGAGGAAGTCGGCGACCTTGCCCGGCATGTCGAGAACGACCGGCAGTTCTGGGGCTGGGGCTCCCGGGGCGTCGGCCGCATACTCGGGTAGGAGGTCCGCGACGGCGGTGCGGATGGCGCCGCGGCTGACATGGTGCTCGCGGGCGAGAGCAGCGATGGACCGGCCCTCCAGGTACGCGGCACGCACCTCGTCGGTCTTCCCGGCCGTGACGGCTGGCCGCCGGCCGCCCTTGTTGCCCTTCGCTTCGGCGGCCCGTAGTCCGTCGTACGTCAGCTCCCGTTGCAGGTCGCGCTGGAGTTCGCCGGCGGCCGCGAGGGTCTGGACCATGAACTTCACCGTGGACAGCAGCTCTCCGGTGCGTGGGTGGCGGGCTGTGAGGTCCATCGCGGAGAACGCGCCGTCGTGGATGCGCAGAGCGAGACGATCGCGGTGCAGGATGTCGAGCACGTCGAGGATGTGCCCGGTGCCACGCACCAGGCGGAACATCTCGGAGATGTGCACGGTGTCGCCCGGCCGCGCGTAGGTGAGCAGTTCGCGGAACTTCGGTCGCTGGAGGGGGTGGAGGCGGCTGGAGGTGCCCGGGGCCTCCTCGAAGACGACCGGGTCCTCGATGCCGGCCTCGTCCAGGACGAGGTCCTGCCGGGCGGTCGACTGCTGGTCGGTCGAGACCCGCTTGTAGACCAGGTTCGCCATCGAGAGGCCCCTTCCATGCGGAGGAATGGACCCTATCTGTCGTCAAACCCTGTCAGCAATCACCATCGGATCCGATTGGATTCGAGCCACAGTGAACCCCCGGATTGCACGGGTTCATTGGACGCCTGCCGGGCCTGTCGTCATCCGATCGTTTGCCGACAGATCAGTCGACTGAGCCGTTCCGGCGGGAGTCACCGGTCCGCGAGTACGCGCTGTACGAGGGCCGGAAGGGTTGTCGGGTTTGCTGGGATGGTGCCGCGCCAGGCGATGTGTCCGTCGGGGCGTACCAGGAGCGCGGTGTCCGCGTGGTCGGCGCCGAGGAGGTGTGCCCACTGACCGGGGTCGGCTTCCTGCTGGCCGGCGGTGCGTACGGCCTGGAGGGCGAGGGGGACCCCGGCTTGCCGTACGGCTTCGGCCTGCGCCTGCCACCGGGGGTCTTCGTCGGCTGTGAGCAGGGTGAGGCCCGGGCCGACGAGGTCGAGGGTGGAGGTGACGCCTGCGGGCCCCGGGGTGAGGCGTGCGTGGGGTACGCGTTCTCCGGGCCGGCAGCCGGGCGTGTACCCGGACGGGTCCAGAACCCCGTGTTCGCCGGTGTGCTCCGGGTCGGGGATGACGGCGGCGGAGCGGTAGGTGGCGGTCAGGAGGAGTTCGTCGTCGATGCGGTAGCCGGCGCGGTTGGTGGCGTTGGCCGTGGAGATGTCGATGACCTGGCGGGCGAGGGGGCGCCGCTCGGCCTCGTAGGTGTCTATGAGGGCTTCGCCGGCGTATCCGGCGGTGACGGCGGCGAGTTTCCAGGCGAGGTTGTCGGCGTCACCGATGCCGGTGTTCATGCCGTGGCCGCCGGTCGGCGGGACGACGTGGGCGGCGTCGCCTGCCAGCAGGACGCGGGAGTGGCGGTAGGAGGCGGCGAGCTGCGCGTCCATGCGCCAGGTCATCGTGTCGTGGACGGTCACGTCCAGGTCAGGGATGCCCGCGGCCGTGCGGACGAGGTCGGCCAGGAGCTCGTTGTCCGTCGGGTCCGTCTCGGCGTCGGGTCCCAGGGGGTACTGGTAGATCCAGTGGCGGTCGTTGTCGACGGCCATGAACCCGCCCCGGCCGGGGACGGTGAGGAAGTACGAGGCGCTGGCGCGGTCGGCGACGACCTCTCCCAGGGGCGCTTCGAAACGGACGCTGAGATAGCGCCCCAGGCCTACGGGGCCCTCCATCGCGATCCCGGCTCCGGTGCGGACGGTGCTCGCGGCGCCGTCGCAGCCGACGAGCCAATCCGCCCGCAGGTGGTCCAGACGGCCCGTGGCCCGGTCTTCGACGACGGCCCGTACGCCGAGGCCGTCGTCCTCGAAGGAGACCAGACGGGCGGCGAACCGAATACGGGAGCCTGCCAGTTCCGTGGCGCGGCGCAGCAGGAGCGGCTCCAGGGCGTCCTGGGAGCAGATGAGGCCGGGCGACGGCGTGTGCTCGGGGCCCTCTCCGGGCTCCTGGGCGAGACCGTTGCGGGTGTAGTCGGGATCGACCAGGTCGCGGCCTCGGTAGAAGTGGACCTGCTCGGCCGGCAGCCCCGCCGCGCGGACCTCCTTCTCCAGCCCGAGCCGCCGGAAGATCTCCATGGACCGGGCCGAGACGCCCCGGGCCTTGGGGTGGCGGGAGGTGCCGGGGTGGGACTCGATCAGCACGTGGTCCACGCCCTGATCCGAGAGCAAGCAGGACAGGGCCAGCCCGACGGGTCCGCCCCCGACGACCAGTACGGGCGTGTGCGATTCGGTCATGGGGGCTCCTTCGAGTGGGTATGACCACCTCAGTAACGACTAATCTAAATGTAGACGTTACCATGGAGGGGTGATGATGGAGTGGTGCTGTCAAGTGACACGGGGAGCGAGCCATGGACCAGCGGTTCACCGATGACAATCCGCGCGGCCTGTACCTCCTGGCCGACCTGGTCAACGCCGTGCAGGACGGGACCGGCGCCACGCCGGCGGGGCTGGAGGCCGTCGTGGAGGCGCACGGGGGCCCGCCGCTGCGGCTGACGGAGACCACCGCAGGGGAGATGCGGGAGGCCGCGGCGGCCATCGCCGGAATCCTGGACCTCGACGACGAGGACGGCGCCGCCGAAGCGATCAACGCCCTGCTCGACCAGTACCCCGCCCGACCCCGCCTGGAGCGCGTTCCCGAACGCCGGTGGTCCCTCCGCGCCACGGCCCCCCACGACGCACAGCCAGCCCGCTGGCTGCTGTCCACCGCCGCCCTCGCCCTGGCCCTCTGGCTCAGCGAACGCGGCTACTGCGCATGGGGCCGCTGCGCCGCCCCTGGATGCGGCCGCTACTTCATCGACACGGGCCGCCGCACCCCGCAGCGCTACTGCTCGACCCGCTGCGGAACCCGCGTCCGCGTCGCCGCCCACCGCGACCGGAGCCGATGATCCGCATCGACACATCCGGCAGCCGTCCAGACGGCTGCGGTCACCTGCGCCTGGGCCTGCACGACCCCCGGGTCTGCGCGGCAGCCCCGGCCGCCGCCGGTCGCTGAAAGGAAGGCCGGCGCACCGCCGCGTCAGTCCTGCACGCCGTCGTCGTCCTCGTCCAGCCCGGGTGCGTCCGGGTCGCGCAGCGGGCGCAGGGCGCCGGCGGCCGGGGTGGAGGCGGTGAAGTTGTAACGGCCCAGGACGTTCAGATTCTTGTGCTTGAGCGGGGAGAGCCGGGCCACGTCCTCGTCCTTGATGTCGTGGCCCTCGGCGCGGAGCTGGGCGACGGCGGCGTCGATGTACCTGGTCGTCCAGAGCGTATCCGGGGCAAACGGGTGAGCGGCTGGTGTTCGTGCAGGTAGAACGCTTGCGGTCGCGTCCGTAAGAGATCGACCCCAGGACGTCTCGTGGCAGCCGGTGCGCCAGGGGTCGATGCGGCGTCGGAGTTCTCCCTCCGGACGGCTTTGAGGGCATGCAGGGGCCGTCTCGGCCGATAGGGTCGATCACGTTCGTGAGATCACCGACGCCCTGGTTCGGGGTACTGAGGAGCCGTCGATGCACCACCCAGACCCGTGCTATGCCGCGCGCCTCGCCACTTACGGGACCATCGCCACACACCTGTCCCTTCTGAGCGACCACCGGCTCGGCGAGGTCGTGGCCGCCGTCGCACCGCTCGGGTCCGGCATCGGAGGCAGGTCGGCGGAGCTGGACATCGACGGGACGCGGGTCTTCGTCAAGCGGGTCCCCTTGACGGACATCGAGTTGCGGCCGGAGAACGTGCGGTCGACGGCGAATCTCTTCGGGCTGCCGATGTTCTACCAGTACGGAGTGGGGTCGGCCGGGTTCGGAGCCTGGCGCGAGCTGGCCGTGCACACCATGACCACCAATTGGGTCCTCGAAAACGAGTACGAGGGCTTTCCGCTGATGTACCACTGGCGGGTCCTGCCCGACTCCCCTCCCGAGGGGTTCGCCGACGAGTTCGGGGGCATCGACGGAGCGGTCGCGCACTGGGAGGACTCACCGGCCGTGCGCGAGCGGCTGGAGGCCATCGGCCGGTCCTCCTGCAGCCTGGTTCTCTTCCTGGAACACGTGCCACAGACGCTCGCCACGTGGCTGGCCGACCAGCGAGAAGCCGGCCCGCAGAGCGGGGACGGCTCGCCCTACCCATGGGTGGAGAAAGCTCTGGCACGCGGGACCGCCTTCATGAGCTCTCACGGGCTCGTCCACTTCGACGCCCACTTCCGCAACATCCTGACCGACGGACGACTGCTCTACTTCGCGGACTTCGGGCTCGCCCTGAGCTCCAGCTTCCAACTTGCAGCAACTGAGGTCGAGTTCCTCTCCCAGCATCTCGCCTACGACCGCTGCTACGCCCCGAGCCACCTGCTCCGCCACCACTTGCCCGACGGTATACGCGTCGACACGGACCACGAGGCGTTCCTCCATGAATGGATCGCGGGCCGAAAGCCCGATGGCGTCACGCCGGAGGTCGCCGCGATCATCGAACGACACGCTCGGACTGCCGTCGTCCTGGACGCGTTTCACAGCCGTCTTCTCGCGGAGAGCAAGCGGACGCCGTTTCCGGCCTCCGAGATCGAGCGGGCCCTGAGCACCGCGGCTCCGACGCCCCGCTGAGGCCAGACCCCCTATGAGATCGGACATCAGGCGGTCTCGGGACCTGCAGTCGGCCGGGCGCCGAGACGGCGTCGCAGTTCAAGGTTCTCGCTCTGCGCGGTTTCGAGGGCTTGCCGCAGGGCGTGGACTTCGTCGCGGTGCCGCTGCTTGAGGTCGGCCAACTGGGCGGTGAGGGTGCGGACGACGCTGCTGGGAGAGTCGTCGGGTGGCTGCGCGGCCGGGCGGGGCGGGTTGTTCTGCTGCTGGGCACGGAGCTGTTCGACGCGCTGGCGGATCTCGGTGCACCGGTAGAGGAAGTCGAGTGAGACGTCGGCCGTCTGGGCCAGGCCCCGGAAGGTGATGGGCTGCCGGTCACGGATCATCTCGCGCAGGCCCTGTTCGGCTCGGGCCTGGGCGGCGGCGCTCTTGCGGGCGGCGGCCTGCCGGAGGTTATCGGGGTTGCCGCGCATAGGGTCAGCTCCGTTCCTGGCTGCGGGTGATGGGGTCGGTGCGGGCGCCGACGCCGGCCCCGCGGATGGCCTGGGGTTCGTCGGCGAGCCGGGTGGCTTCGAGTTTGAGGATGATGCGGCCCAGGGCGTCCTGTTCCTGCCGGCGTCCGGCGAGCCAGATGTTGTCCTCACCCATGGGCTGGCCGGTCCACGCGAAGCCGATCACGTGTGCTAAGGGCTGTCCCGTAATTGCTCTTTGAGCGGTGACGGGCAGAGCTGGTCGAGTGCCAGCCGGTCCGGCTATGCGGCCTGAAGGAGGTTGTGCA